>JADLEN010000306.1 GCA_020846105.1 Chitinophagaceae bacterium
GATTTTATAGGTACGTTTTGGTATTTCAAGAAATTTCCCACCATCAACCGCACCTATGGCGATGGCTATGCGGGCTGGAGCACCTATGCCCCATTTGATAAAATAATAGTGACGGCTGGCGCACCTTACATACCCGATGCCCTACTGGCACAGCTAAAGCCCGGTGGCATAATGGTGATACCTGTGGGCAACGATGCTGGCCAAAAAATGATGCTGGTGCGCAAAGAAATAGACACAAAAATAGTGATGGAAGAGGTAGGCGATTTCGACTTTGTGCCTATGCTTGAGGGCAAAAACCCATAGCAGCTGCTATGGCAATAATATTAAACACAGAGCAATAATATGAGTATGGAAAAGATGAGCTGGCAGCGCCTCTATAGCCCTAGGCGCACGGGCGAGGTAGCCAATAAAACACGCAACCCAGACCAAGCCCGCAACTCGTACATGCGCGACTACGATAGGATTATCTTTTCATCGGCCTTCCGCAGGTTGCAAAACAAGACGCAGGTTTTTCCGCTGCCCGGCCCAGTGTTTGTGCACAATAGGCTTACACATAGCTTGGAGGTAGCATCGGTAGGGCGCTCGCTAGGGCGTATGGTAGGCGAGCAGATAGCGGCCAAGTATGCCGATAGCGGCGACGACTTTAAAGAATTTTATAGATACGAGCTGGCTTATGTAGTGGCATCGGCATGCCTAGCACACGACATAGGCAACCCGCCCTTTGGGCATTCTGGCGAAGATGCTATTCGGGAATATTTCTCTACACTACCCACAGCCGTAGCCCAGCGGCTAGCCAAAGAACTAACACCAAATGAGCTACTAGATTTTACAAAATTTGAAGGCAATAGCAATGCACTGCGCACGCTTACCAATAACTATGGCGAGCAAGAGCCGGGCGGCTATAGGCTTACCTATACCACCATTGCTTCTATTGTCAAATATCCGTGTAGCTCGCAGCAGGGCTTTGTAAAAGGCATGGGTATTGGGCGCAAAAAGTCGGGCTACTTTGCCTCGGAGCAAGATACCTATACCCAAATAGCAGCAGAGCTAGGCATACCTATGCTGGCCCAAGATGTGTATGCGCGGCACCCATTTGTGTACCTGGTAGAGGCCGCCGATGATATATGCTACCGAGTAATAGACCTGGAAGATGCGCATAGGCTAGGCATTGTGAGCTACGAAAAAATATGTGCCCTGCTGTTGCCGTTTTTCGAGAATACCAACGAGTACAATGCCAAGGATAAGATACTAGAAAAGCTTGGCAATATAAAAGACCCAAACCTCAAAGTACAGTTTATCCGTGCCAACTGGATAGGGCTGATGGTGAGCAAGCTAGCCCAGCTATTTGTGGCCAACGAAGATGCCTTGCTAGCGGGCAGGCTAGACAAAGATTTGCTGTCGCTACTACCCGAGGCGCAGCTGCAATTGATTGCCGATATCAACCAATAGTCCTACAGCAATATTTACAACCACAAGGCAGTGGTGGAGATAGAGTTGAGCGGCTTCCATATCATTGGTAGCTTGCTGCAAGCCTTTGTGCATGCGGTATTGCAGCCGCAAGAGGCCAAGTCGGAGAAGCTGCTGCTACTAGTGCCTAGCCAGTTTCCGATAAGCCACGAAGCAGGGCATAGCCTGTACCGCAACCTACAATCGGTAGTAGATTTTATAGCCGGCATGACCGACCTTTTTGCCATAGACCTTTACCAAAAAATATCAGGAATAAATATTACCAAACTGGGCTAATAGCTGCACGAAAAATGACCAACCCCAAAGATCTTAAAATAGAAGACTATAGCTACCTGCTACCCGATGAGCGTATAGCCCAATACCCACAGCCAGAAAGAGATAGCGCCAAATTTTTGCTATACGAAAAGGGTGCGCTAAAAGAAGATGTGTATCGCAACATTGCAAGTCACATACCTGAGCATGCAATGGTGGTTTTCAACCAAACAAAAGTGGTGCAGGTGCGGCTTTTGTTTAAGAAAAGCACGGGCGCTAGCATTGAGGTTTTTTGTCTGGAGCCCGATGCCCGCTATTCCGATATACAAACCGCTATTACCCAGCAGGGCGAGGTGTATTGGCAATGCCTAGTGGGTGGTGCCAATAAATGGAAAGATGGGGCAGCCATACACCTACACGAAGATGGGCTAGCGGTAAGTGCTACAATAATAGAAAAAAGAGAAGGGGTTTTCTTAATAAAAATAGCTTGGGATAAGCCCAATACATCTTTTGCAGAAGTGCTGCAAATAGCAGGCAAAGTACCCTTGCCACCCTATATGCAACGGCATATGCAAGAAGAAGATAAGGAGCGCTACCAAACCATCTATGCCCAAGAAGAGGGTAGCGTGGCGGCGCCCACAGCGGGCTTGCATTTCACCCCATATATTTTCGAGCAGTTTGCTGCTAGGGGCATACAGCCTGCTTTTATTACACTACATGTAGGTGCTGGCACCTTCAAACAAGTAAAAACAACGCACATAGGCGACCACGAAATGCATGCCGAATGGCTAGATATAAGCCTCGACTTTTTGAAACAGTTGGCAGCCAAACTTGGCAATGTAATAGCGGTAGGCACTACCTCTATGCGCAGCCTCGAAAGCCTTTATTGGCTGGGCGTGAAACTACAATACAAGTTGCCAATAGATTGGAGTGGCAATGCTGTAGGCCAATGGGATGCTTATGAACTTGAAGCCACTACAGGCGCTGCTACTGCTATCCAAAATGTAATAAGCTACCTAGAGCAGCAAGGGCTGAAACAACTAGTGACCCGCACGCAAATAATGATAGCGCCAGGCTACAAGCCCCAAATAGTAAATGCTTTGGTTACCAATTTTCATCAGCCCAACTCTACTTTGCTATTGCTTATTGCAGCTCTCATGGGCAACGATTGGCGCAAGATGTACGACTATGCTTTGGCCAATAACTTCAGGTTTTTGAGCTATGGCGATGGCTGTTTTATTAAATATTAAGGCACAAAAAAAAGCCCCTGCAAAGAATTACAGGAGCCTTACCTTTAAACTAAAACAAACTATTTTTTATTCTCTTTATATCTTTTGTCGGCAGTACCATCTTTTTTAAGATGCTTAGTTGGCGCTGCTTTTGCGTTTTTATTCTCTTTGTAGCGCATATCTGGTGTGCCGTCACTTTTCAGTTTGCCACCAGCTGGCTTTTCGGTTTTGGTTTCTTTCTTGGTCTTGCCTTGTGCTAGTGTATCCACGCCTGCAAAACTGAATAAAATAAAAGCGAGGACAACGAGTAACTTTTGCATTTGCAAGATGATTTTGAATTGCTAAGGTAAATAACAAATAGAACTTTTGAAAAGCTTCGCTGTTAAAATTTAGCTTACTTACCTTTGATTTTCTTTTTGGTACAATAATAAAAAACAATACACTTTTGAAAGCAATGATTTTTGCCGCAGGGCTAGGCACTAGGCTCCGACCGTTTACCGATAAGCACCCCAAAGCATTGGCACTTGTGAACAGAAAATCTTTGCTGGCGCACAATATTCTTTACCTACAATCTTTTGGTATAAACGAAGTTGTGGTAAATGTGCATCATTTTGCCGAACAAATAGAACAACACCTCTTGGAGAACAAGGGTTTTGGCAGTACGGTACACATCTCAGACGAGCGCAACGAGGTGTTAGAAACAGGTGGTGGACTGCTCAAAGCAGCACACTTTTTTGCCCACCAAAGCTTTGTAGTGATGAACGTAGATATGCTCACCAACCTAGACCTCAATAGGCTTATAATAGCGCACCACAAAAGTGAGGCATTGGCTACTTTGGCAGTAATGCAACGCAACTCTTCTAGGCAATTGCTTTTTGACAAGGACATGCAGCTATGTGGCTGGCGAAACAAAACCACCAACGAAACAAAAGTAGCTAGAGCAATAGCTGGCACTGCCGAATATGCTTTTAGCGGCATACAAATATTACACAGCAACATCTTCGACCACATAAGCCAGCGAGGCAAGTTTTCTATTATAGATGCCTACCTAGCTATGGCCCAAAACCAAGCTATTAAAGGCTATGACCATACTGGCGACTTGATACTAGACGTAGGCAAGCCCGAAAGTTTACTGTTGGCCGAACAATTATTTTCTTAAACAAACATCAATCCTCGCTTCATGAAAGCAACATTCTTTCTTTCCTTTTTTACCCTACTATTTTTTGTTTCTTGCAATGACGATGCCAAAACTATAGACAAAAATGCAGTAGTCTACACCGGAGATTTTGCAGGTAGCCCATTAGTGCTTTCTTTGGTGCACCTTGCCGATAGCAACGTAAAAGGCACTAGCAAGCACAAAGGCCAAAACAGCGACCTCAGTGGCAGGCTCACTGCCTCGCCAAAAGGCTATGTGTACAAGCTCCGAGAGTTAGGTACTAGCCGCTTCGAAGGTACTTTCGATTTAGAGTTGGATACTGCCCTAAATATAGTTTTTGGCTCTTGGCAGCAGGCCGATACTACAGGGGGCAAAGAGGTTGTGATTTTTACTTTGCTACCCCAATAACTCTTCCCACTCGCCAGCGCCAGCACGTATCAGCTCGGGCTCGCCAGAGGTGCAGTCTATCACGGTAGAGCGTGCCACACTACCTATGCCGCTATGCACTACTATATCTACTTGCTTGGTGTAGTATTCTTGTATCAGTTCTGGGTCGGTGTAGTAGCCAGGGTCTAGGTCCATGGGTAGCGACACACTCATTATAGGGTTGCCCAGTGCCTTTATTATTGTTTGGGTTATAATATGGTCGGGCACGCGGATACCCACTGTATCTTTCTTGGTTTTCAAAGCCTTGGGCACCTCCTTGCTAGCATTCAGCACAAAGGTATATGGCCCTGGCAGCGCACGTTTCAGTATCCGGAATATAGGGGTAGGTATCGGTTTCGAGAAATTGCTCAGCTGGCTAAGGTCGGCACACACAAACGATAGCTGCGCCTTTTTAGGGTCTATCCCTTTTATACGGCAGATACGCTCTATAGCCGCCGTGTTGTATATGTCGCAGCCCAGCCCATAAATAGTATCGGTAGGGTACACTATTACCCCGCCATTGCGTAGGCAGTCTACTACTGTTTTTATATTGCGCTCTTGCGGATTGTCTGGGTGGATATGTACTAACATAGTATGAAGATGAGTATAAAATTATACTTTCGTGGCGGCAATACCAATTTATGTTTTCTATCATCATACCCACTTGGAACAATCTGGCCTACGTACAACACTGCGTAGACAGCATCCGCAGGCACTCTGCCCACCCACACCAGATAATACTACACATCAACGACGGTAGCGACGGCACACTAGCCTGGGCACAAGCCCAAAACCTTGCCCACACCCACACCCCCCACAACGCAGGCATATGCCTAGCCGTAAACATGGCGGCTGCCCTAGCCACCCAAGATTATATAGTGTATATGAACGACGACATGTACGTGCTACCCCACTGGGACACCCATCTGCTAGCCGTCATAGCCACACTGCCCAGCAACAATTTTATGCTCTCTAGCACCATGATAGAGCCTACCGACCACCACAACCCCTGCGTAATAGTACACAACTACGGTACCAGCCTGCATACCTTTCGCGAAGCCGAGCTACTAGCCCACTATGCCAGCCACCCCAAGCCCAACTGGAGTGGATCCGCCTGGCCACCCACCATAGTACACCGCCAATACTGGCAGCTAGTAGGCGGCTACAGCATAGAGCTAAGCCCCGGTATGAGCAGCGACGACGACTTTGCCATGAAAATGTGGACCATAGGCTGCCGCATATTCCAAGGCATTGGCGCCAGCCGCGTCTATCATTTCCAAGCCAAAAGCACCCAGCGCATCGTCAAAAACGACGGCCGCAAACAATTTCTGATGAAATGGGGCATCAACCAATCTACCTTCAACACACACTACCTACACCGCGGCGCCCCCTATACCGCGCCCCTAGTAGCCCCCAGCCCAGGCACCCTGCGTGCAGCGCGTTTTCGGGCATGGCTCAAGCGCAAGCTCATATGAGCACACACCTATTTGGGCGTGCCGCCGCCCCCTCATCGCGCCTGCTAGCAAAGGGGCGGCGTCGTGCTATTCGCTGCTATCTTTTGCCCCGAAAAAAGGGCAAAAGGATATCCGCTGCTATCACTCACGCTTTCGTGGCTGCCACCTTTAGCCTGTGGTGTTATTTTATGTGTTGTTTTTTGTGTAGCAGTCAGGTATGCCTCACATATTCAAAATTGTTTTTGGGTTGCTAGCGCAATGGGGGCTGTCTTGTTCTTTATTCTTTTTCTAGCTTATCTACAAAATCCTTTAAAGTCCTTAGTTTTTCGGGGCTCAGCTTGCGTAGGGCAGGGGCAAAGGTTATTGGAGGCTTGGGTTTCAGGGCTTCCAGCGGGTGTTGGTCGGTTATAAAAATACCTGGGCTGCGCTCGTAGCTAAAGAGGTCGCTTGGGGCGCACCAGGCTGCCTCACAAATACGGGTGAGCACCTTTATAGGCAGGTGTTGTTGCTTTCCGGCTATGAGCTTGTGCGCCATATTGTGGCTTATCTTCA
>JADLEN010000307.1 GCA_020846105.1 Chitinophagaceae bacterium
GCTACGACCCCATTTTTGTGCCCAATGGCTACACCGAGAGTTTTGCCCAATTATCGCCAAGTATCAAGCAGCATATAAGCCATAGAGCCAAAGCAATGCAGCAATTAAAAGCTTTTTTAGTGGGCCAAATGGAGTAGCTTTTGTTGTTTTCGCTGTTATTTTTTCTTTTAAGAAAATGATTATTATTCACGCAGTAATTTGTACTACCCGTCAATAATTCTTCCTATTTTTTATATAAAAAGACGTTTCGGATATTAATTTTATTGTCCATTTCGCAAGGCGTTCTCTAAAAAAAAACTACCTTGCTTCCTCTTAATTATACAACTCATACAAGATGGCCATAATCATAAAACCTTGCAGCACCGAAGCCGATTTTAAAGCTTTCGTGCAGTTCCCTTTCGACCTTTATAAAGGAGATAAATATTGGGTGCCACCTATGAAAAGTGATGAAATTAAAGCACTGCAGCCAGCCACCAATCCTGCTTTTGCCAATTGCGATGCACAATTTTGGTTGGCTATAGATAATGGTAAAGTAGTAGGTAGGGTAGGGGCTATTATCAATAAATTGTACAACCAAAAAACTGGCGAAGACCTTTGCCGTGTTAGCCGTATAGAGTTTGTTGATGACCAAAAAGTAAGTGCCGCATTATTGGCAACTGCGGAAAAATGGGCCAAAGAACAGGGTATGAAAGGCATCCATGGTCCGCTCGGATTTACCAACTTAGATCATCAAGCCATAATGATAGAAGGCTTTGAACATATGCCCTCTATTGGCTCAGAATATCACTTGCCTTATTACCTTGCACACTTTGATGCGGCAGGCTACCAAAAGGAAATGGATTGGGTAGAGTTTCGTATTACGCAAGAGAAAACCCTTCCCGAAAAAGCACTTAAGATCAACGATTTGATACGCAAGCGCTATGACCTTAAGGTCATACATTTTACTAGCCAAGCACAGCTCAAAGCCTATGCCCAGCGCATATTTCACCTGTTGAATATCTCCTTCGGCGAGCTTTTTGGTTTTATAGAAATGGACAATACGATTGCCGAATTTTATATCAATAAATACTTTAGTATTCTTAATCCAAAATTTGTAAAAGTAATTGAAGACAAAGATGGAAATGTGATAGGCTTTATAGTCAGTATTCCATCGCTCAGCGAAGCCATGCAAAAGGCCAATGGAAAGCTTTTCCCATTCGGATGGTGGCATATAACCCGCGCCCTAAAAAAGCCCAAAGTAGTAGATTTGTTGCTTACCGCAGTGCATCCTAGCTGGCAGGCCCAAGGGGTAAGTGCCTTACTTATTACAGAGCTTAGCAAAGTGCTTATAGAGCACAATGTGCAATTTGTAGAAACTACTGGCATGCTCGAAAACAATGAAAAGGCAATCAACCATTGGAAAAGCTTTAACCACATTCAACACAAACGCAAACGTTGTTTTCGAAAAATGTTTTAGTGTTATTTTTTTTTGATGTCAGCCTTATCAGCGTTGTTTGGCCTTGGTTGGCGTCGCACCGTCAGGGTTTATCATTTCTTTGGTCTTTGCTTTACGTTTTTGCCCATAAGCTTTCACACCTAAATATTAACACCTAGCTTACCTACAATGCCGCGCTATTTTATAGAAGTTCAATATGATGGTACAGCCTTTCATGGCTCTCAGATACAGGGGCAGCAAGCTACTGTACAGTACGAGCTCAATAAGGCGCTGAGCCTATGTCTTCGGCAGCCAGTAGCTACTCTTGGTGCTAGCCGCACCGATGAAGGTGTGCATGCCTTGGGCAATTTTTATCATTGCGATATCGACCTTATTTTAGACCGTAAAAATCTATACAACCTCAATGCAATTTTGCCAGCGACAATAGCTATTAGCAATATATACCTAGCTACGGACGCCACAGCCAATGCGCGTTTCCAGGCGGTAAGTAGGCAATATCGTTACCGTATTTACAAACACAAAAATCCATTTTCCTACAAGCGTGCCCTTCATTTTCCTTATGCTATTGACAGGGCTGTGCTCGATAGCACTGCGCAGGCTTTGCTAGCCCACACCAATTTCGAAACTTTCAGTAAAAAGAATGCGCAAACAAAAACCTTCAATTGCACTTTGTACAAATCGGAGTGGCAAGATGTAGGTGATGAGTTGCATTATGTAGTTTGGGGCAACCGTTTTCTGCGCGGCATGGTTCGTGCGCTTGTTGGTACTCAGCTAAGGGTGGCAAGGGGCAAGTATACATTGCAACAGTTTGAGGAAATTATATTGGCCAAAGATTGCAGTATGGCCGATTTTAGTGTGCCCGGTTTTGGACTTTATTTAGAGCAAATTAATTATCCAGAGGGGCTGCTACTGCCTATTCAGTAATTGTTTACATCAATAGGTCTTTAAAATACTTTTCCGACTTTTTGGATATTAAGGAGCGCTTTTCTACATAGCCATCTATCTTGTCTTTTGGCATCCTAAAACGGTATTCTTTTTCGGGATAAAGGTCTAAAACAAAAAGCTCGTAATCCGGGTTCCATTTGTGTAGCAATTGCTTGTCAATACCCAGCTCTAGCTCTAATACCTCAATACTCAAGGGCTCTGAAAGTGTAATAATTGCCATATTCTTGATTTCTTCTGGTGTGAAAACAATCTTTGGCTTGGCAGGATTTTTAGCTTCGCCCTTTGCTGGGGCCATTTCTGGGTGCATCACAAAATCTTCGGGGATAGTGCCTGTGGCAATAAACTTCTTCATGTTTTCGAAGATAGATGCTGTTGCAATGAAAGCCATCACATGCCCTTGCGTTTCGCGTGGCAAGTAGGGTTTTATATCCCAAAAATTGTTGCTACCAGTTTTTGCCATTGCACGCTTTACTGGTGTAGGCCCACAATTGTAAGATGCTATTACTAATAGCCAATCTTCCATTTCGTTGTAGAGATAGTTCAAGTATTTTGCAGCAGCCGTAGTGCTTTTAAACCAATCTTTTCTGTCGTCGCGGCTACCGTTTACCGTAAGGCCCATCATACGTGCAGTCTCTGTCATAAACTGCCACGGCCCCACAGCACCCACTGGTGATACGGCATTGTTATTGAGCGCAGATTCTATTACGGCAAGATATTTGAGCTGGTTGGGTAGGTTGTTTTTTTTCAACACATTGTCCATCATCGAGAACTGTGATTTGGAGCGTGTGTTTACTACTGCAAGCGTTTTCTTGTGCGATTCTATATATTGGCGCACAAAATCCATTGTATATTCATTCTTGTCGCCAAAGTAGCTCTTTTGGCCAGCAAGCGGCACCATGGCTTTGTTTCTTTGGTCTCGGCTAGCGGCTAGTGCTATGGCTACTATGCTGCGCTGTTCTTCTTCTTTGCAAAAAAGATACTGAGCCTTTACAGAGTCAGATTTGTCTTTTTCTTTTTGCACATTTACAGCAGCAGCTTTTGCTCTGTTGGCTGGCAAATTTTCTTTCCAATATTGCGCAGAGGCAATACCTGAAAAAAACAAGAAGGGAAAGAATAAAAAGAGTTTTTTGAATTGCATATTAATGTCCTCCAATAGTGGTCATTCGGTACTTTTGGATACAAAATGAATAATCGGTTAAAGCAGAAAAGCAAATGAGCTATAGATAACAAATGATGCAAAATGCCATTTTATTGGTTTTGCATCATTTGCGGTAGGCGTATTTTTTAGGGTTTATTTTTTTTCTACTTCTTTGTTGTTGATACCTGATTCGATATCACTTTTCACCCCTTCTTTGGCATCGTTAAATTCGCGAATACCTTTGCCAATTCCTTTAGCCAACTCTGGGATTTTTTTGCCTCCAAACAATACGATCACTACCAAAAGGATAGTAATCCACTCGCCGCCGCTAGGCATTGATATCAAGAATTGTGGTGCAATGTTTGCGATTGTCATTTTGATTGTATTTTTATTTTAAAAAACTTGAGTACAAATATAGCCCTAATTGCTAAAAGTTGCCGTATTTAATGTAGTTTATATGTTAATTGTATTAGGCGTACATTTCTGCTTTTATCTCCTTAACACGTGCATCAGAAAGATATTCGTCAAAGCTCATTTCACGGTCTATCAAGCCTTTGGGGGTTATTTCCAACACTCTGTCGGCTACGGTTTGTGCCAGTTCGTGGTCACGCGTGGTAAAAAGAATAGTACCTTTAAAATCTTTCAAACCATTGTTGAGTGCAGTAATGCTTTCCAAATCCAAGTGATTGGTAGGCTCGTCTAAGCACAGCACATTGCCTTTTAGCATCATCATTCGGCTCATCATACAACGCATTTTTTCGCCACCGCTTAGCACACTGCTTTTCTTCAATGTTTCTTCGCCGCTAAAAAGCATTCTGCCTAAGAAACCACGGATAAAAGTTTCATCTTTCTCTTCCGAAAACTGACGAAGCCAATCAATCAAGTTGTCATTATTATTATCGAAAAAAGCTGAATTGTCATTAGGAAGATAAGTTGGTGTTACTGTTACGCCCCA
>JADLEN010000308.1 GCA_020846105.1 Chitinophagaceae bacterium
CGTGAAGATGATTTACTAGCCTTTTACAATGCTGGTGCTTATGGTTTCGAGATGAGTAGTAATTTCAACTCGCGCCTGAAGCCTGCCGAGGTGATGTATAAGGATGGCAAGTTTCAGCTCATCCGAAAAAGAGAAGTATTTGAAGATTTGCTTCAAGGTCAGGTAGAAGACTAATTGACTTTTGCTCTTAAATATAAATGCCCCAAACAATTAATTTTGGGGCATTTATTATTGGTTTATATTTTTCCTGCGCCAGCCGAGTAAAACAATGCTGTATTTTATAAAAAAGACTTACTATTTTCGCAATAGCGCATCGACATTTCGTTATAGCCTCTTATAAGCTAAAAAAATAAAAACAGGGTGATGGGTAGCGCCTATTTATAAGTTTGGCCCAATTTTAGGACGACAGAAAAATGAGAGTAACCAGACAATATTTAATCGAACTCTCAGACAATTTTTTAGACAACAAAATTGACAAATTAGCTATTCAAGATTTTGCGTGGAAAGCAATTAGTGAAGATGATTTTGAATGGGACGAAGACGATATTATTTCTGAAACTATTTTTGAATGGGACAACGAAGAGATAAACTTTGAAATCAACAAGACAAATATTCGCTTATGCAAAAACCGACTGCTGACAGGATAAGATGAGTTATTAGGTTCGCCCTTAGCCCTTGTTGGTGTTGAGGTACCAGCAATGCAGCAAAGCCCACCAACAAGCCTGATAGTTGTTGGTGGAAATAGTGAAAAACAATTTCTGAACACCAACAACGGCGGAAAAGATAGCATTTTGTCCGAAATAGGTGGTCTCTAATTGATTTTCGAATAAGTATAGGCTGTAATTTTAAGCTGTAAATACGAAGTGGAATTTAGCTCAATGAAAAGCCCAAAAAAACATATGATAGGTAGATTTAGCAAGGCTTTTGCGATGCTGCTAGTTGTGGTTTTTTGTTTGGGCGCCCAGGAGCTGAAAGCGCAACGGGAAATACAACCTTGGGAATCAGAATTTGATTATTCATACGCGTTGACTAAAATTTTCCCTTTTAGTGATATTGAAATTCCATATTCTGGTGCCTATCCTCAATACTTGCATTACAATCAATTTTATAGTACTGAAATGAAAAGCAGAAATATAAATGTTTATGAAATTAAGACTATAATATCATCAATTGCCGATTCTTCATTAGAACGAAGAGAATATAAGGATGGATATTTAGTACGGTTACTTAATAAAAACCTAAATAATACAGACTCTTCTGAATATTTGTATAAGTATTATATTAAAAAGAAAAATTTAAAAATATATTGTAGTTATAAGTCATTTAAAGAAAATGCTTTATACCAACATATTGTTTATGAAGCAAATTTTAATAAAAGAAAACAATTAATTTCTACGAGACATACGATAATGCCTTCTGTAGCAGATAGGCCAACGGCAAACATAAATGAGCCACCAGTTGAATCAAGAAAATACGTTTATGAGAAATCAGGGCGATTAAATAAAATTATTCGTTCAAATTCGTATGATGTTTATGCGAATATACCTTATGAAACAATCGACTTTTCTTACACAAGTAAGCGAAAGCCAAGTGTGCCAATTGACCTATACACTTTTACTGCTGGTATTGATAGTATGTTACAGTTTTGCATAGATAAAAATACTAATAGTTATGTATTTGATAGTGTTGTTTCTATTCAGTACAATAACTCCTATAGCCTTTTGGAGCCTTATGATACCTTTGTTTTGAGAGATGTTTATTATGTCAAATCCATAGTCCTATATGTTAAAGATGATAAAACCAAAATTGAAAAAATAGATAGCTTTCTTAATATAAAAGGAAAACCATACAAAACTGTACATAAAGTGAATTTTAGTAAATCATTTATTGCATTTAGTTATCATAATAAACAAATTAAGGAATTTATTAGATCTAATGCAAATAGCCATTTAATTTATAGCGTTAGTCAAAGAAATCAGGAATTGCCTTATAGTTATGAGCCACATTGTCGTGATGTAGTTATAAAAAAGGAAGATTTCAGCAGTAAAGTACTTGATTGTGGAACTTGTAAAAAACTGAATGCAAGAAATGATATAGAAAGTGGAAAGTTTATAGAATCAACGATTTCTTTACCAATTCAAAATAATCAAATAATTAATTTTAGAGAATCTATATTAAAAATTAATTTAAACTAATTGTTATGATCACTATAAACGACTTTTTAATAAATAAAAGTGCTTTGGATGGTATCCACATATTAAGAAATGAAAAGTACTTTTCGCCCTTGTTGGTGTTGAGGTGCAAGCAATGCAGCAAAGCCCACCAACAAGCCATGATAGTTGTTGGTGAAAATCGTGAAAAACAATTTTTGAACGCATAACAAGGGCGGAAATTGGAGCAACAAGAAAATTGAAAAGGCTGCAATAGGTATTGCAGCCTTTTCGCATGTATCTTATAGGTTGTTCGCTTCTTTTTTCCACTCGTCGCGGTGCTTGCGCAGTGGGTGGTGTTTCGATTTGCTAAAAATCATTTGCCCATTGTCTATGCCTTTTCGGCGCTCGGCACGCTCTTCGGGGCTTAGTAGTAGGGTGTCTTTGCAATCTACAGAGCAGCAGCCATCATATTGGGCGGCGCAGCTAGGGCATTGGATAAATAGTAGGTGGCAGCCTTCGTTTTTGCAATTGGTATGCGTATCGGCCTTGGTGCCGCATTGGTGGCATTCGGCTATCACATCATCGGTAATGCGCTCGCCAAGGCGCTCATCAAAGACAAAGTTTTTGCCTTTGAACATCAAGGGCAAGCCTTCGGTTTTGGCCTTGTTGGTATATTCTATAATGCCCCCTTCGATATGGTATACATGCTCGAAACCTTGGTGCAGCATATAGGCGCTGGCTTTTTCGCAACGGATGCCGCCTGTGCAATACATCACTATGTTTTTGTCTTTTTTGTCGGCTAGCATTTCGGCAGCCATAGGCAGCTGTTGCCTAAAGGTATCCGAAGGTACTTCGATGGCATTTTCGAAATGCCCTACCTCATATTCATAATGGTTGCGCATATCTACAATGATGGTATCGGGCTTGGCCATCATATCGTTGGCCTCGGCAGCTTTAAGGTATTTGCCTTTGTTGGCCATATCGAAGCTAGGGTCGTCGATACCATCAGCTACTATTTTTTCGCGCACCTTCATCCGCAGTACCCAAAAAGATTTGCCGTCGTCATCTACAGCAATGTTGAGGCGGATGCCATCGAGGGCAGGGTTAGCA
>JADLEN010000309.1 GCA_020846105.1 Chitinophagaceae bacterium
GTGGTTGGGTACAACCACCCCGTCCTGCGGACACCCCTCTACTTCGACTTCGCTCAGTATAAACTCTGGAGGGGAATTGCGCATGTGGATGGTGGTGGTTTCTTGTGGTTGGTTGTGGTGCTGTTGCCCTTCGAGCACTTCGTGCGTAGGCTTCGCCTATGCACAGAGTGACAGCATGTGGATGGTTGTGGTGTTTTTTTTGGTACATGCGGTAAGGAAAGCTTAATAGATGCACCCAAAGCTGAGTCTGCGCGGGATGGCAGCTGTACCCCGCTGAAGCCTTTGCGGCGGTGGCTTTGGGGCGGAGTACAAGCAACAGCCCGAGACCCAAAGCCCTACGAAGGTGATGAATGCTTAACCGCCCAAAAAAAGAATAGCTGGGGTGCAAAGGAAAATAGGGTGGGGCACAAAAAAAAGGCAAGCCGTATGGGCCTGCCTTTTTGGGCTTTTGTTTTTTTAGGTGTTTTATTTTTTCTTTTTTGGGGTAAACATGGCTATCATTCTACGGCCTTCCATTTTGGGCATGCTCTCGAGGGTGCCTACGTCGGCTAGGCGCTCGGCAAATTTGAGTAGCAGTAGCTCGCCTCGTTCTTGAAACATGATGGCTCGGCCCTTGAATTGTACGTAGCATTTTACCTTGTCGCCGTCTTGCAAAAACTTTTCGGCGTGCTTGGATTTGAAGTCGAAATCGTGGTCGTCGGTATTGGGGGTAAACCGTATTTCTTTGATTTCTGTTTGTTTAGAGTTGGCTTTTTGCTCTTTGTCTTTTTTCTTTTTCTCGTACAAATATTTTTTGTAGTCGATAATACGACAAACGGGCGGGGTGGCGTTGGGCGATATTTCTACCAAGTCTACTTCTTTTTCTTCGGCCATCTTGAGGGCCTCTCTGAGTGTGCAAACTATGGGCTCGGCTCCGTCGCGTATCAGGCGCACTTCGGCGGCTGTTATTTCTTCGTTTAAGCGATGCTCGTTTTGGAGCGTGCGTGGCTTATAGGGTACTCTGGGTTTTGGTCTTTTTTGCATTAATTGTCTTTAGTATAAAATTGTTGCCAAAAATAATGTTTTTTATTTATGAAAGCGGTATGTAGTCGTTAATTTTTTGTTCCGCCTATTTGTGTGCTCACGGTATCTTTTATGAGGCTTATAAAACTGTTGTTGGTCATGACGCCTTGGTCGCCGTGGCTGTGCTTGCGTACGGCTACGCTTTGGCTGTTCATTTCTTGCTCGCCTATTACGAGCATGTAGGGTATTTTCATGAGCTCGGTATCGCGTATTTTTTTGCCTATTTTTTCGTTGCGGTCGTCTACAGATGCGCGTATATCAGCGGCTTTGAGTAGTCTTTGCACTTCTTGTGCGTAGGGCAAAAATTTGTCGCTGATGGGCAATATTTTTACCTGCTCTGGTGCTAGCCATAGCGGAAAATTGCCGGCGCAATGCTCTGTAAGTACGGCCACAAAACGCTCCATAGAGCCAAAGGGTGCGCGGTGTATCATCACAGGGCGCTTGCGCGAGTTGTCTGAGTCGATATATTCTAGCTCGAAACGCTCTGGCAGGTTATAATCTACCTGGATGGTGCCTAGCTGCCAGCTGCGGCCAATAGCATCTTTGACCATAAAATCTAGCTTGGGGCCGTAAAATGCGGCTTCGCCATATTCTATTACTGTGTTGAGGTTTTTGCCAGCAACGGCTTCTATAATGGCGTTTTCGGCGAGTGTCCAATTTTCGTCAGAGCCTATGTATTTGTCTCTATTTTCTTTGTCGCGGAGGGATATTTGGGCAGTAAAGTTTTCGAAATCCAAAGATTTGAAAACGTACATTACCAGGTCTATTACTTTTCGGAACTCTTCGAGCACTTGCTCTGGACGGCAAAAAAGATGCGCATCGTCTTGGGTAAAACCACGGACTCGGGTAAGGCCGTGCAGCTCGCCACTTTGCTCGTAGCGATATACGGTGCCAAACTCGGCAAGGCGTAGTGGTAGGTCTTTGTAGCTCCTTGGCGATGATTTGTATATCTCGCAATGGTGTGGGCAATTCATAGGCTTGAGGAAAAATTCTTCGCCTTCGTGCGGTGTTTTTATAGACTGAAAACTATCGGCACCATACTTTTCGTAATGGCCAGATGTTTTGTACAAATTGATGTTGCCAATGTGCGGTGTGATAACGGGTAGGTAGCCGCTTTCTATTTGTGCTTTTTGCAAAAAGTCTTGCAAACGCTGGCGTAGCATGGCCCCTTTGGGTAGCCACATAGGCAAGCCTGCACCTACTTTCTCGGAGAAGGTGAATAGCTCAAGTTCTTTGCCCAGCTTGCGGTGGTCGCGCTTCTTGGCTTCTTCGAGCAATAGCATATACTCGTCTAGCTCTTTTTGGGCTGGGAAAGTAACGCCGTAGATACGGGTGAGCATTTTATTTTTCTCGTTGCCGCGCCAGTAGGCACCCGCAATATTGGTGAGTTTTACTGCTTTGATAAAACCAGTATTGGGTATGTGTGGGCCACGGCATAGGTCGGTAAAAGCACCTTGCGAATAGAAGGTGATTTTGCCATCTTCAAGGTCTTGGAGCAACTCTATTTTGTAGGGGTCGGCTTTATCTGTAAAATATTTTATGGCATCTTCTTTGCCTACTTCTTTGCGTAAGTATTCGTTTTTTTGGCCTGCCAATTCTTTCATTTTCTTTTCAATCTTGGCAAGATCTTCTTCGGTAATAGTGGCTTCGCCTAGGTCTAGGTCGTAATAAAAACCATTGTCGATAGCTGGGCCAATACCAAATTTTGTATTGGGAAAAATAGCTTCAATAGCCTCTGCCAAAAGGTGAGCAGAGGAGTGCCAAAAGGTCGATTTGCCTTGCTTGTCGTCCCAAGTGAGGAACTTTATTTCGGCATTTTTATGCAATGGGCGTGTGGCGTCATACACTTCGCCATCTACCTCAGCGGCAAGCACTTTGCGGGCAAGCCCTTCGCTTATAGATTTTGCAATATCGAGTGATGAAGTGCCGGCTGCATATTCGCGTACAGCGCCGTCTGGAAAAGAAATTTGAATCATTATTGTGTATTAAAAAAAGATGTGCAAATGTAGGTTACAAATACCTAAAAAAAGTAGCTGTGGGTTACATGCAAAAAACCGTCGGTAGGCACCGACGGTTCTGTTAATAAGGTTATTAAAGAATTTTCGGTGCTTATTTGGTAAAGGTTTGCGTGAACTTTACTGTTTTTTCTACAAAGGTACCTTCTACCGTAACTATTGGTTGTACTAGTATTTGTACTGTTTTTTCGTAGGTTATGGTCATCGATTTTTTGTTGATTTTGCTAATTTCTGCTTCAACATATTCGAATCCGTTGGTGCTGCTAGCGTTCATGTTGGTGTTGCCAATAGTGTATTGAGCATTGTTGAGTACCAAAGTTTTTTGGTTGTTTTTGAGCAACCACTCGAAAGACATTTCGCTAAGCTCACCACCACATTTTAGTTTTTCGGAGTATTGGGTGCCTTTGTAGCTAGAGTCGAATGTGATATAATCATCGGAGTAGCAAGTGTCTCGTTTTGTAAAAACATCTACTACGGTGTCTTTGCCAGGTTCCAATTCGTACTTGTAAGTATAAGCCGTAATTCTCCATTTGCCCGAACGTAGGATTTCGGAGTTTTCGGTGGCGCTTGTAGAAGACTTTGTGCAAGATGTAATACTCAGTAATACCGATAAGGCAAGTATAAGTTGTTTCATAAAACTGTATAAAAATGCTAAATAAAATGCGACTAAAGGTAATAATGTTTCTGAAAAATAAAAACAAGAAGGTATTTTATTTATTTCATCCATTCTCAGCCAACTATTTGAGTAGTGTAAATGCCAGCATTATTACTACTCAAATAGCATTAGATTCGTTAGTCGAATAAAAATTATTTTTTTGTTTTATCAAAAAATGATTTCAACTTTATGCGACCAGTCGAAAATTAAATAATAATTTGCGAACAAATTGTAATCCAAAAACCCCGGTACGAAACATCAATGAAATCCTTTAAGAATAGCTTGGGCATTCAATGTGCTTACTCAACACTCTTGTATGCTTGACCCTATTCTCCGCTCATCTCCCGAAAAAATTATCCAAGAGTGTTTTTTCTTCCTCTTAAAATTTTTTTTATGAAAAACTACAATTGTTGTGCACAACACAACACAACACAACACAACACAAAACAACACAACACAAGTAAAATTTTTAAAATGCTTTTGTTAATGTGTATTTCCTTTATGCTCACACGACCAAGCTTAGCCCAATTTGCCACTCCAGTTTTACCACAAACCTATTATCCAACTCCAGTAACCGGAACAGATTATCTTAACAATACTGCTACAAGATATATTTCTAATTACTCCTCCGACTTTAGTAACTGGAGCATTTCGACAAGTAAAGGCGTAGATGTAGTGGGTTGGACCTTCAATGAGAGCGTTGGTGGTGGAGGTAAAATTATTGCAGGAACACATGCATTATCACCCGCCTCAGCACCATTTGTTGGTGAAGTTAGTTTAGA
>JADLEN010000310.1 GCA_020846105.1 Chitinophagaceae bacterium
AATTTATCAGAAATGGTGCTTGGCAGGTAATAGAAGACCCCTTAGGATTAGCGCCTAAAACAAAAGTACCATTGAAAGAAGTGACTAAAAAACCAATAGAAGCCACAGAAGAAGAATTGAAAAATAACCCAAGATCAAGAAGCGCAAGACTACGCGTAGCAGAAAAAAACTAAATGAGCGAGCAAAAGCCTATACACAACCCTGAGGAGCAACAAGCCCAAACACCAGAAGCAATAGCAACTGTAAAGCAAGACTGGCGCAAGGTATTGGACAGAATATCCTATAAAGGTATTGTGCAGAACGTGCCTTTTATTGCATTTGTGGTGTTGCTTGGTGTTTTTTATATCGCCAATAGCAATGCGGCAATAGAAACGCAAAGAGAACTTGACAAACAACAAAAATTGATAAAAGAACTCAATTGGCGAAAGATGGATGCCCAATCGAAATTGATGAATGCTGGAATGGAAGCCGAAATAATAAGAAAGGGCGCAATAATAGGTATGAAGCCCTTAATGATGCCCGCACAGAAAATAGTAATTGAAACAAACAAGGATACAAAAAGCAAATAATAATTGAGCGTAAAAAGAGACATACGATTTAGGGTGTACATCGCATTCAGTGTGATTTGCATACTTGGCTTGGCCATTGTATTTAAGGCTGCAAGTATCCAAATGCAAGAAGGCCCAGAACTACGCGCACGAGCCCAAGAGATGAGCTTGCGTACAGACACGCTTTTTGCAGAGCGGGGCAATATTTATACAGAAGATGGCACAATACTTTGTTCTACTATACCACAGTTTGATGTGCACATTGACTTTACTGTTATCAATAAAGATACCTTTTACAAGAATATAGATGCGCTTTCGAAACAACTGTCGGACCTATTTAGAGATGCAACTGCGGCACAATACAAAGCTAAGTTTGTGAAAGCTTACAGAGATTCGGCACGCTACTTTTCCTTGGGCGACAAAATAGCCTATGACAAATATTTTACACTGCGCAATTTTCCAATTTTCAATAAAGGACAACGCCGCGGTGGCTTAATAGTAGATACCCGGAACACAAGAGACAATCCATTTGACATTCTTGCATTGCAAACTGTAGGTAAATACCAACCAGCAATCTGGCGCGACAAAAAACTAGTGCGCAATGTAAAAGGCTTAGAAGCAATGTATGACAGCCTGCTAAGCGGCAACAATGGCTGGCGTATGAAACAAAGAATTGCGGCAAGCAAATGGGCCACCGTTGAAGGATCTAGAGTGGAGCCAAATAACGGCAAGGATATTGTAACAACCCTAGATGTAAGCATACAAAACGTAGCAGAGCATGCATTGATGGGGGCACTAAAACAATACAATTGCTGGAATGGCACTTGCATTGTAATGGAAGTATCCACAGGCAAAATTAGAGCAATGGCCAACCTTGGTACCGATGCCGACAAAGTGGGCGAATATACTGAAGACCAAAACTATGCGCTAAAACTTGCAGAGCCCGGCTCTACCTTTAAGTTGGTAACGCTTATGTCTTTACTCAAAGACGGCCTTATTAATGTAGAAGACAATGTAAACTGCTATGGCGGGCAGAGACAATTTGCACATAGAGTAATGCACGACTCGCATCATGGCTTAGGTGTAATGCCTATCAAGAATGCCTATGCACAATCTTCTAACGTTGCGATGGGCTCATTGGCCTACGAACATTATTACAAAAATCCAGAGAAATTTATTAAAAATATTAAAAGCTTCCACCTCAATAGCAAAACAGGAATAGACCTTAATGGTGAGGTAAAAGCCAACATACAAGAGCCACATGAAAAAAATCTTTGGAATGCTGCTACCCTACCTTGGTTGGCTACTGGTTATGGCGTAATGATTACCCCATTGCACACATGCATGATATACAATGCCGTAGCCAATGGTGGCAAAATGATGAAACCATACCTAGTAAGTGCCGTGCGCCAATATGGAAAAGAAATTATCGAAATAAAACCTACTGTACTAGAAGAGCAAATTGTAAGTAAAGAAAATATAGCTCAACTGCGTAAATGCACAGAAGAGGTAGTACTTACAGGCACTGGCAAGCATATCAAATCGCCGAACTATACTATAGCAGGAAAGACAGGCACAGCGCAGGTTTGGGACAAGGGCATACCCTATAGTGCTAGAGTGTACCAAGGGTCATTTGTAGGTTATTTTCCCGCCGATAATCCTAAATATACAATGGTAGTAGTGGTGCGTACAAAGCCACATTCCAACTCTTATTATGGTGGCACCATTGCCGCTCCAGTATTTAGAATGGTTGCAGATAAAATATTTGCAAACGGCGAAGGCACTTATCAGGGCGGCCCAATAGACAGTTTTGCAAAAACAAACAAAAATCTCTTGGCAGCAAAGGCAACCACATTTTACAACTACAAAACACTACTTAATGCATTAAACGGGCCTTACAAGCAATCCTATAACATGAATGCCATGACCCAAATTGCAACCGATAGCAGCAAAAACATAGTTATAGGTAAAAAAGAACTGGCAGAAAACATAGTACCCAACATAGTAGGAATGTCTTTGAAAGATGCCGTTTTTATCCTTGAAAAGCAAGGTATGCGCGTACGTATTACAGGCAGTGGGTCCATTCAATCACAATCTATATTGCCCGGTAGTTTCGCAAAAAGAGGACAAGTAATTATTATACAACTGAGTTAAGAAAAATTAATGGCAATTTTAAAAGACATACTGATAAATGTAGCTACCACATCGGTTTTGGGCAATACCAATATCGATGTTGCTAACATTTGTATTGACTCTAGAAATGTCATTGACAATTGTGTTTTTGTAGCACTCAAAGGTACTATAGTAGATGGCCATCTTTATATTGCTAAAGCAATAGCACAAGGAGCAAATACTATTGTTTGCGAAAATCTACCCGAAATTATTGAACCATCAATAACCTATGTGCGGGTAGCAGACGCATCTATAGCACTAGGCCAAATGGCTGCAGCATTTTACCAATACCCTTCAAAAGATTTGGTAGTGGTAGGAGTCACTGGCACTAATGGCAAAACTACAGTTGCTACACTATTGTATCAATTATTTACAGCTTTGGGTTACAAGTGTGGCCTTATATCTACAGTACAAAACCAAATAGGCAGCATCGCAGAAAAAGCCACGCATACCACGCCTGACGCAGTTTCTATCCAAGCATTATTTGCCAAAATGAATAATGCTGGATGCTCCTATGTATTTATGGAAGTAAGCTCGCATGCCATCCACCAAAATAGAATAGAAGGTATTGAATTTGACGGAGCTGTATTTACAAATATTAGCCACGACCATTTAGATTATCACAAAACTTTTGATGAATATATCAAGGTAAAGAAAAGGCTTTTTGATTCGCTAGCTCCCAAGGCCTTTGCACTTAGCAATATAGACGATAAGCGTGGCGCAGTGATGATGCAAAATACCAAGGCGGCTCAAAACACCTATAGCCTTAGGGTACCAGCTACATTCAAAGGCAAAGTATTGGAAAATAACCTCAGCGGGCTAGTAATGGACATTGATGGCCACGAAGCACACTTGCGCATGATAGGCACATTCAACGCTTACAATATGCTAGCAGTATATGGTGTAGCCAAATTGTTGGATCAAGACCCAATGGAAATATTAACCCACCTAAGTATATTAAACGGAGCACCAGGCAGATTCGAAAGCCTTTGTTCTATTAATGATAAAGTGTTGGGTATTGTAGATTATGCACATACACCTGATGCCTTGCTCAACGTACTCAGCACTATACAACAGCTTCGTAATAACGAAGAACAAATTATAACTGTAGTGGGTTGTGGTGGCGATAGAGATACTACTAAAAGGCCGTTGATGGCCATTGTAGCAGCAGATAAGAGCAATAGAGTAATACTCACATCCGACAATCCCAGAAGCGAAGACCCTGAGCAGATACTAAATGAAATGGAAGCAGAATTGACCTTTGCTCAGAAAAGAAAAGTCCTACGCATAAGCGATAGAAAAGAGGCTATAAAAACAGCATGTGCACTTGCAAATCCTGGCGACATAATATTAGTGGCAGGCAAGGGCCATGAAAATTATCAAGAAATAAAAGGAATAAGGCAACATTTTGATGATAAAGAAGAGCTCATAAATGCTTTCACCATTTTAAATAAATAATACTGATTTAGATGCTCTACTATTTGTTTACATACTTACGCGAGAATTTTGGCATGTTCGGTGCTGGTGTATTCTATTACATCACATTCCGTACTGCACTAGCTATCATTTTGTCATTAGTCATCACTATGCTAATGGGCAAAAAATTTATTGCCTTCTTGCACAAAAAACAAATTGGTGAAACAGTACGCGACCTAGGCTTAGAAGGAGAAAAACAAAAGAAAGGCACGCCTACAATGGGTGGTATCATTATCATTATGGCCATCATTATTCCAACACTACTTTTTGCTAAGGTGGAGAATGTATATATCATTCTTATGTTGCTGTCCACACTGTGGCTAGGTCTTGTTGGTTTTATAGACGATTACATTAAAGTATTCAAAAAGAATAAAGAAGGGCTATCCGGAAGGTTCAAAATTTTAGGACAAATTGGTTTGGGAATTATAGTAGGGCTCACCCTATATTTCAACCAGCATGTAACGGTAAGCAGAGAAGTAGTAAAGGGCAAGCCAATTTTACAAAACACTACCGAAAAAATTGTGAGCAAGCCATTTGAAAGAAAAGACGAACACGGAAAAATCCATACTTATGTACATGTGAAAAGCGCATTGACCACAATACCATTTGTAAAAACACACGAACTAAGTTATGCAAAAATAGCTGCAATATTTGGCGAGAAAGCACTGGACATCGCAA
This sequence comes from Chitinophagaceae bacterium, assembly GCA_020846105.1. GTDB lineage: Bacteria > Bacteroidota > Bacteroidia > Chitinophagales > Chitinophagaceae > Rurimicrobium. The sequence goes on from JADLEN010000310.1 coordinate 4,875, forward strand.
CACCAATTATCTACATTCTGTTTGTTATTTTTATAATTGTTGCAGTAAGCAATGGTGCAAATATTACCGATGGTATAGACGGCTTAGCCACTGGGGTGTCGGCCATTGCGGGTATCTGCTTAGGCGTATTTGCATACGTCTCGGGCAATTACATTTTTGCCAATTACTTGGGCATCATGCACATACCCCACCTCAGCGAATTGTCCATATTTATAGGAGCATTTGTAGGCGCCTGTGTTGGTTTTTTGTGGTACAACTCCTATCCCGCACAAGTATTCATGGGCGACACAGGTAGCCTTGCGCTTGGCGGCATCATTGCCTCATTGGCAATAATTGTGCGCAAAGAACTTTTAATACCCATAATCTGCGGCATATTCTTGGTAGAAAACTTATCGGTAATGATACAAGTTGCCTACTTCAAATACACAAAAAGCAAGTATGGCGAGGGGCGCAGAATATTCTTGATGTCGCCACTACACCATCACTACCAGAAACTTGGCTACCACGAGAGCAAAATTGTAACACGCTTCTGGATTATAGGCATTATTCTTTCTGTATTAAGTATCGTAACACTCAAACTTCAATAAAACAAAAGTGAAAAACACAGCTTCTAAAATAGTAATTCTGGGCGCCGCCGAAAGCGGAGTGGGCGCAGCATTGCTTGCACATAAAATAGGCTGGGATGTAATAGTGAGCGATGCTGGAAAAATAAAAGAAGTTTATAAAAAAGCCTTGCAAGAACAAGGAATTGCATTTGAAGAAAATGGACATACCGAATCTAAAATCTTGGCCGCAGAGTGTGTTATCAAAAGCCCCGGAATACCGAACAAGGCTGCAATAGTGCAGAAAATACATGCGGCAGGTATCGAGCTTATTAGTGAAATAGAATTTGGATATAGAAATAAGGGTGAAAGCAAGATTATAGCAATCACAGGTAGTAACGGCAAAAGCACAACTACCAAAATGATATACCATACGATGCAGCTTGCGGGCTTAGATGTAAGTATGGTAGGCAATATCGGCAACAGCTTTGCAAAGCAAATAGCAGAAAAGCCAACTGAGTGGTATGTCATAGAAGTTAGTAGTTTTCAACTAGACGACATCATCAGTTTTAGGCCCAATGTAGCGCTAATACTCAATATTAGCCCCGACCACTTGGATAGATATGAATACAAGATTGAAAATTACATAAAAGCAAAATTTAAAATTACCCAGAACCAAGAAGCAAACGACATTTTCATAACCAATAAAGACGATACCTCCATTTCGAACTACTTAGCAAACAACATTATCAAAGCACGAACAATATATTTTACGATGAGCGAACAAACCAACCAAAACTCCGAAGGCGCATTTATTGAAAATGAACAACTAAATATTAATTACGATGGTGAGCGCACCACGATGTCTATTCACGATTTATCAGTACAAGGAAAACACAACCAATTTAACAGTATGGCAGCGGGCATTTCGGCAAGAACAGCAGGCATCAGAAGCGCAAAAATTAGAGAAAGCTTTACTTCTTTTGAAGGCATCGCACATAGGTTAGAGTTTGTAGCCTCGGTAAGAGGGGTAGATTTTATAAATGATAGCAAGGCTACAAATGTGAATTCGGTTTGGTTTGCATTAGAAAGCATGAAAAAGCCTACAGTGCTTATTCTTGGTGGCCAAGACAAAGGAAATGACTATAATGAGATTAAAGAATTAGTAATAGAAAAAGTAAAAGCAATCGTATGCTTGGGTGTGAACAATCAAAATATTCACGAATTTTTTGAAAGCATAGTACCTACAATTATTGATACACAAAATGCAAAAGATGCAGTATTAGCCGCCTACTCATTGGCCGAGAAAAACGATGTCGTACTGCTAGCACCGGCTTGCGCAAGTTTCGATGTTTTTGAAAACTATGAAGACAGAGGCGACCAATTTAAAGCTGCAGTAAGAAATTTATAATTAGGAGAAAGGAAAAATGCAACAGGTACTAAAATATATCAAGGGAGATAAAGTAATATGGTCAATCGTATTGCTACTATCGCTTTTTGGCTTATTGGTAGTGTACAGCGCCACGGGCACACTTGCCTACAAAATGGATAAAAATGCTAGCCATTTTCTGGTAAAGCAATTGGCCATGTTGGTACTAGGTGTAGTTATCATTTTTGTAGTGCACAGAGTCAATTATG
>JADLEN010000311.1 GCA_020846105.1 Chitinophagaceae bacterium
AACCTTGTTTAGCGGGCATAGTGGTGTGGGCAAAAGCACGCTCATTAATCAATTGATACCCAACTTAGATTTGCGTACCGAAATTGTTTCGGATTATAGCGGCAAAGGGCAGCATACCACCACATTTGCCGAAATGTTCGACCTGCCCAACGGTGGTGCTATTATAGACACGCCGGGGGTCAAGGAGTTTGGTCTTATAGACATTAGCCAAGACGAGCTTGCGCAATATTACCCCGAAATGCAAAGGCTATTATCGCAATGCCGTTTTAATAATTGCAAACATATTAATGAGCCAGGCTGTGCCGTAAAGGCTGCATTAGAAACCGATATTGTGAGCGAAGAACGCTACCTCAGTTACCTATCTATCTGGGAGTCTATTGCTAAAGTGTGGTAAAATAAAAACAAAAAAAGAATGAATTTTAGAATGATTTTAAAGACGAAAATTAAAAGGGTTAATTGCTCGATAACTATACTGATGGCGTTTTTGCTTGTGTTTAGCGCATGTGGTGGCGAAAAGATGAAACCTTTCGTTTCTTTTTATTATTGGAAACAGAATTACAAACTAGATAGCCTTGAAAAACAAACTTTGCAAACCAACAATTTGCAACAATTGTATGTGCGCTATTTCGATGTGGTATATGATGCACAGCAACAGCTTGCAAAGCCTGTAGCACCTGTGCAGCTTGCTAAGGAAGATATTGTAAACCCAATAGTGCCAGTAGTATTTATCAAAAATGAGGTGTTTGAGAAGCTCGATTCTGCTGCGGTTTACAAATTGGCAACACAAACATTGTCTTTGCTAGATCAGATAAATACAACAGCTGGAATTAAGTGTAGGGCGGTGCAATTTGATTGCGATTGGACTGCAAAAACGGCACCAAAGTATTTTTATTACCTGAAGCAAATGCGCGAAAAATTAGACGAGCATGATAAGGGTTGCACCTTTGCTTCGCTTACCATGCTTACGGCTACGATACGCTTGCATCAGGTAAAATATCCGGAGCGAGAGGGCGTGCCACCTGTAGATAAAGGTGTGCTGATGTTTTACAATATGGGCAAAATAAACACAAGCGAGGTCAATTCTATTTATGATCAAAAGACAAGCCAGGCTTACTTATCGTCTCTAGCATCATACACGTTAAGGATGGATGTTGCTGTGCCTGTATTTGCCTGGGGTATTCAGATACGCGATGGGCAGGTGCTCACATTGCTCAATAAAATGGACGACCGAGATTTTCAAAACAAAGAAGAATTTGAGGTTTTAAAACCTCAAAGATACCGGGCTGTTGCCTCGTTTTTTAAGAATGGTTTTTATTTCAAAGTGGGCGACGAAGTAAAGGTAGAACAAGTAGATGAAGCTGCGTTTACGCAAATGATTGCCGACCTTAAAGTGTATTACCCCAACCAATTTCAGCAAGTTATTTTTTATGATTTAGATGCAAGTAATATTTCGCGTTATGAAAAAGATTTTTTCCAAAAAACTGTTACTGCTTTTTAGTGCAATAGCATTTATTTCTTATGGCTTTTTGTGGGCATGTGCTGGTGGCGATTGGGATGAATATGGCAATTCTGCTTTTACACCAGAAGCCTTTGTTGACAATAGCTACAAGCCTTTCTTTTTTTCGCAGCAGTTCTATTACGATATTGGTTTTGACGAAGCCCACCGCTCGCGTTTCAACGATGCGATTGTAAAGGACTGGACACAATATTTAGGCAAAAATAACCAAGCAAGGGAAGTGCAGTTTTTGCTGCTCAATGCTAGCAAACAATTGATAGATAGCATACAGGCAATGCCATTAAAAACATTGCCGAAAAACATAGCTGCTATGCAATTGGTGCTCAATAAGGCAGAACCTAAAATTGCACAAATGTTACGTTTCTTGTCTTATGCCAAAGCCAATGAAGCCTATGCCGCAGCCGAGATAGAATATTGGCGATACGATGAACAAAAGCCTATAAAAAAACTAAGTTCATCGCAACTAGCAATGGTGAAGCAAATGGAAAAAGAGTTTGATGCTTCCAATGATTTGTTCCTAAAGCAACGGTATTTTTTTCAGATTGTGAGGGCTATTTATTTTGCCCAACAATACCAAACTTGTATAGCATTTTACAAAAAACATCAGCAAATATTTCCTGAAAATATTTTGGCGGCAAGGTGCGAAAGCTATGTGGCTGGGGCATTTTACAAAATGAAAAATTATGCCGAAGCCAATTACCGCTACAGCAAAGTTTTTGAGGTAGCCCCTGAGTTTAAAACAGTAGCGTATTTTAGCTTTCATCCACAAGATGAGACAGACTGGCAGCAGACTTTGGCCTTGTGCAAAAGCAAGGAAGAGCAAATTACCCTGTGGCAAATATTGGGTATTTACTTTGACGAACAACGTGCTATTAAAGAGATTTATGCCTTAAACCCCAAGGCTGAAAAACTGGAACTTTTATTGGCACGATTGATAAATATTCAAGAGCAAAAAGTATTGCAGCATAGTTATAATCAGCGCACCTATAGGTTTGAGGGAGATAAGTTTGATGCTAAGGAATTGGATATCCGTGCACGTAGTTTGGTGGCGGGTATTGCCAAGGCCGAAAATACATCAAAGCCTTATATGTGGCATATTGCAAATGGTTATTTGTGTTTTCTCAACAGCGATTATTTAAGTGCCAATAGTTATTACAACATGGCGCAGAAAAACTTAAAAAGTGCACCTGAATTGGCAAAAGCGCAGCATCGCTTATTCGTGTTTATGAATAGGGTGGCAAGCGCCGAAAAAATAGATGCTCAAACTGAAAAATTATTGCTACCCGACTTGCAATGGTTGGAGCACGATGCGCATTCCCTACCAAATTTCAGATACGATTATGCCTATAGTTGGGCAAAGAAAACTATAGGGAAAAAATACAAAGCGCAAGGGGATACCGTACGATCAGAAATGTTTTATCATCAAGATAGTTTTTTTGCAAACCCAGTACAGGTGCAGCTTTTGAAAGATTATTTAAAAGTTTCTCCCACTGCCCAATCCTTTGATTACTATTGTCATCGTATCAACACTATTTCTGTAAATGGTATCAGCGAATACCAAGCAATTGCATTGGCTTATCAAAATAAAATATCAGAAGCCATCACATTAATGGCAACCGCAGATAGTGTAAAAGATGCAAAACTATTTGGCAACCCTTTTAATGGTAATATCAAAGATTGCCATGATTGTGATCATGCAGCAACACAAAAAGTGAAGTACAGCAAACTTTCTTTTTTGCAAAAATTACAAGAGCTCAAATCAAATGTAGACAATAGAGTAGATGTGTATAATAATGCACTGTTGCTAGGAAATGCTTTTTACAATATGTCGCACTTTGGTAATGCACGCATGTTTTATGAAGGTGCTGTAATTGGCTGCTGCCATAGCGCTCCCGATATTTTGCCCGATTTTATAAAGCCTACATTGCTAAATATGTCAAATGCCAGCGCTTATTATAAAACGGCTTTGAGCGTTGCAACTAATGAGGAGCAAAAGGCAAAATTGAACTACTTGTTGCTCAAAATTGAACGCAATGAGCATTATAAAAAAATATTTGCCAATCCTGATTATTCTGGTTGGGATTATGCAGCGCCACCTGCTACAAACTTTTCTTTATTGGCGGCTTATAAACACACCAAATATTATAAAGAGGTTATTGCTGAGTGCGGCTATTTTCGTGCCTACCTTGGAGTGCGCTAGCAATATTTTATAAACTTAAAAGCCCCGAAACATAATGGTTTCGGAGCTTTTTTATAAAAAAATATTTATTGAGGCTAGCCTTCTAAATGAATAGAGATGAGGATAGATCTGGTTCTTATCTGGTCGATAGCATTGGTGAGCGGTAGATTTTTGTCAATGTAAATTTGGTTCATCAAGCCTTCGCTAAGTTTTATTTCTGGTGAAAAAATAAAGTTTGGGTAATAAAATTCCAAGCCAAAACCCAATTCATATCCAAGGTCCATTGGTTTAAATTTCAAGAATTCATCCTTTTTGCGCGAATTGGCATTTGCAGCCATATCATAATCAAATTTGCCGCCCGCTAGCCCATAAAATCTAAAGTTGTGTATGCGGTCGCTCTTGAATTTGAACTGCAAAGGCAGATGAATATATATAGACTCAATGCTCTTCGTTTCCACATCATTAGGTACATTGGGCTTGTTGAAGGTCAAACTTTTTTCGGCAAATGAAATCGATGGTATCAATCGTAAATCTACAAAGCTATTGAGGCGAAGGTTGCCCATGATGCCTAGGTTGAAGCCAGAACCCCAACCCGGCTGGATACTCATGAAGGTATCTGTATTGGCAAATGACTCTGAATATTTTATACGATGCCGAGACTGGTTGAAACCGAAGGTAAGCCCAAAATAATAGGGTTTGCTATCATGGTCTTCCATGTTCACGATTCTGTCTTGGGCTATTGTATTTTCAAAGGTTAATAGGCCTGCAACAATTAGTAAAATGTATTTAAAAGGAGTGTGCATGTTTTTCTTTCTTGTCTGTAAAACGCACACGAAGGTATATTATTTCGTTTGTTCATTATTTTACAAAGAGATACTTTTATTTTCAACGACAAAAAAACCTCGTAAATTCTGCCTTTAGATAGCTTAATTTTGCGCCCTTATGAATAATCAATTGACAAATGAACAACTTATATCGGCAGCCAAAACTTTTGGCACACCATTGTATTTGTACAATACCGAAAAAATTACCGAGCAGTTTGAAAAACTAACTAACGCATTCGCAGGACACAAGACACGCTTGTTTTATGCTTGCAAGGCACTTACCAATATCAATATCCTCAAACATCTAAAATCGCTTGGTTCCAATCTCGATTGTGTAAGCATCAATGAGGTAATGCTTGGTCTTCGTGCAGGTTTCGAGCCTCAGCAAATTCTTTTTACACCCAATTGTGTGTCTTTTGATGAGATTAAAGAGGCGGTAGCACTTGGTGTTAATATCAATATCGATAGCATAGCAATGCTAGAGCTGTTTGGTAATTATTATGGCGACACATACCCAATTTGTATTCGTATCAATCCGCATATCGAAGCAGGTGGTAATTACAAAATTTCAACAGGCCATATCGACTCTAAGTTTGGTATTTCTATCCATCAGATACGCCATATTGTACGTGTAGTAAAAACTACAAAGTTGCACATTCAAGGCCTTCACATGCACACAGGCAGTGAAATTAAAGACATTAATGTGTTTATCCAAGCTATGGATGTATTGCTGTCTGTGGCAGAGCATTTCGACCGTTTAGAGTTTTTGGATTTAGGTAGTGGCTTCAAAGTGCCTTACAAAGACGAAGACAGAGAAACAGATATTGTAGGCCTTGGCGAAAAACTTAATATCGCCATCAAGGCTTTCGAACAAGAATATGGCAAGCCACTTGAAATATGGTTCGAGCCAGGTAAATACCTTGTGAGTGAATGTGGCTATTTTATAGTCAATGCTAATATTATTAAACAAACTACGGCAACTGTTTTTGTGGGTGTCAATTCAGGTTTCAACCACCTTATTCGCCCTATGTTTTACGATTCGTACCACAAGATTGCTAACATCAGTAATGCAAGCGGGGCAGAGCGTATTTACACGGTAGTTGGCAATATTTGCGAGACAGATACATTTGCCTGGGATAGGGTGCTTAACGAAGTTCGTGAAGATGATTTGTTGGCCTTTTACAATGCTGGCGCTTATGGTTTCGAGATGAGTAGTAATTTCAACTC
>JADLEN010000312.1 GCA_020846105.1 Chitinophagaceae bacterium
GAATGATTTTTGGGTTGCTTGGAGGGCTTCAATACGTGTTGCCAGACTTCATCAAAACGGCACTGCCTTTTAATGCTGTAAGACCGTTACACACATTGTTTGTAGTATCCTGGATATTGCTAGCAGCTATTGGTGGCTTGTATTATTATCTCAGCAACAACTCTTCGGTATCCTTCTTTAGTATCAAACTTATAAAATGGCACTTTTGGCTTTTTATAATTACAGGTTTTGGCATTGCCATTTCTTATTTTTCTAAACAATTTGGTGGTAAAGAATACCTAGAATTTCCAAGTTATTTCTACTTTCCTATTGTAATAGGATGGATATTGATGGGGGTAAATTATTTTAAAACCATGGTGCCCTTATTCAAAGAGTGGCCTGTGTACTATTATATGTGGGCTACAGGTATTGTGCTCATGATTTTTCACTTCACCGAAGCACATCTATGGATTCTTCCGCATTTTCGCAGCCATTTTATCCAAAACCTTGCTATACAATGGAAGTCGGGCGGCTCTTATGTAGGCTCTTGGAATATGCTGGTATATGGCACTGCCATGTTTGTGATGGAGAAAATAAGTGGTGAAAACAGCTATGCCCTATCTCGTAAAGCTTTCTTTTTTTATTTTTTAGGGCTCACAAACTTAATGTATGGTTGGGCACACCATATTTACATGGTGCCTACCGCTGCTTGGATTCGTTACCTTTCATATGGCGTCAGTATGACAGAGTGGGTCATTCTTTTTTCTATTATTTATGATTGGAAAAAGAGCCTTTCTGCTGAACAAAAAATTCGTTTTTCGATAGCGTATAAATTTATGTTATTGGCAGACTTTTGGGTCTTTCTCAATATCATTTTAGCCTTACTTATTTCTATACCTACTATTAATATTTTTACCCACGGCACACATATTACGGTAGCACATTCTATGGGTACAACTATTGGTATCAATACGCTAATCCTACTGTCCTCCATAAGTTTTATTGCCAATTCTGTTTTCAACTTTGGTGATAGAGCAGTGCTGTTGTTAAAGCGTGGTATTAAAATCTTCCATGTATCCTTTCTTTTATTTTGGCTTTGTTTATTAATAATGGGTCTCAAAAAAAGTATCTGGCTTTTTGGCAATTCATCCGAATCTTTTCATCAGTTTCAGGCAGGACAAAAATGGCTGAACATAAGCTTTGTAAGCTTTGGCTTAGGCATTATCACGGGTCTAAGCATTATCATTTTTTGCCTATTCCGTGTTTATATTTCCAAACAACATTCTAAAACAAATTGAACATAATATGCAAGATCAAAAAAACAGGCACAGCTTTCATATTCCCGTAATGGGCTTAGCTTTTACCATAGATAGCCCTATTAAAGTAGCTCACTATGGTATATCGGCTACATTGGCCATTGGCGAAGACGACCTAATGGAAAACATGCGTGAATACTACTGTAAGTTGTTTCAGATTCCATTTGCCAGTATAAGCAAAAAACTTTTAGACCATCGTGCCAAAAGAGTTACAGCGTACCTTGATATGATGCAAACAATAGTGCTTCAAAAGTTTGAACAATTCAAAAAAGAATTGTCTGAAAGCAAGACAACAATAGAGCATTATATTGCCTTACTGCCCAATAAATCTGAACTCAAAAAAAAGCTACAAGCATTTCTTGAAGAAGGTACCGTGCAAAAAGAAAGCATCAAAAACTACCTCGAAAAAAACCTTCCACTTGGCGATATTGATGTAAATATTATGACCAAAGTGGATAGAGATAATTATGTGGGCGAAGAAAAATTGCCCATTGATTACAACGATGCACATGCAGCTTTGCGTGGTTTTGCCAACAGTGTGTTGCAATCTTCTGTAGTATTGTCTGCCGGTCTCAACCCTAGGCTTTATAGCTATTTCGAGCAGTTCCCTGTTTTTTTTCCGGATGAGGCAGGTTTTTTAGAAAAAAAAATAACGCTTAAAGTAAGTGATTACCGATCGGCATTAATACAAGGCAATTTCCTAGCCAAGAAAGGACTATGGGTGTCGGAGTATCGGATAGAGTCTGGCCTCAATTGTGGTGGCCATGCGTTTGCTACAGACGGCTTTCTTATGGGGCCAATATTACAAGAGTTCAAAGACAAAAGACAAGATCTTATACAGTCTACCCACGAACTAATGTGCAAAGCCCTTGCCACTAAACAGCTACCCGTACCTGCGCAACCGCTACCCATAAAAGTGACCGCACAAGGTGGTGTGGGCACTGCCGAAGAGCATGAGTTTTTATTAGCAGAATATCAGCTAGATTCTATTGGATGGGGTTCCCCTTTTTTACTAGTACCAGAGGCTACCACCGTTGACGATACTACAAGGCAGCTTTTGGCCGATGCTCAGGAAAGCGATTTTTACCTCAGCAATATATCGCCATTAGGAGTGCCCTTCAATTCTGTGAAAGGTGTAAGTAACGATTTTTGGAAACAAAAAAGAATAAACGACAACAAGCCTGGAAGTGCATGCCCGAAAAAATTCTTGGCATTGGACTATACCTACGACGCCAAAGGCATGTGTACTGCATCTCGAAAATTTCAAGACCTTGCAATAGAAAAACTAGGCGAAGAGAAAGAAACTTTAAGCAACAAAGAATATGAAATAAAACATAACAAAATCACTGAAAAAGCTTGTCTTTGCGTGGGTTTGTCCAACACTACTTATCTGGAAAAGGGAATTGCCACCAAAGGTCAGCAGCAGGGTGTGCTTGTGTGCCCTGGTCCCAATCTTGCCTACTTTCACAAGGTAGTTTCGCTAAAAGATATGGTTGGGCACATATATGGCAACACCAATATTTTGAAACCCACAGAACGCCCACACATGTTTATCAAAGAACTCAAGATGTATGTGGACTATTTACGTAATGAGCTTGACAGTTTTTCTGGCCAAGCCAATACGATGCAGCTAAAAAAGTGGAATGCTTTTAAAAATAACCTACAAGCAGGTATAGCTTACTACCAAGACTTATTCCAAAACACAAGCTTTTTTAAAGATATAAATGCTACGGTTCAAAACTCGTTAGTATTGCACGCCAATGCTATAAATGCAATAGCTGTTCCGCAATAAAAATAATACGCTAAACAAACAAAACGACCATTATAGCAAGCCTCTTAAAGGGCTTGCTTTTTGGCATTTAACAAGATTCATTAATTGATTTCAATTAGGGGATTAAGGCAAAGGAATGATTAAGATAATAAAAAAACCGACAGCCTTTAAAAGACTGTCGGTTTTTTTATTGTATTTGCACGCTAATATTTAGCAGATGCAACAACATGGCCCAATACTATTTAGCGATAGCAATACGCTCAGTAATAGATCCGTTGTCGGTAGTTACTTTTACAAGATATACACCATTTGCTAGCTCAGCAACACTTGTAGGCACTTCGTAAGTACCAGCAGTAAGGCTTTTGCTTGCAATGGTTTTTACCACTTTACCTAGCATATCTACTATTTCGATAGCTACATTAGATTGCTCTGTAAGAGAAAATTTAGTAGTAACTACGTCTGTCGCTGGGTTAGGATACACGTCAAGGTTATTAACACCTGCTACTGCTTCTTTAATAGAAACGTTAGTCAATTTGAGGTTGTTGGTGTTAAGTACGCTTTCGTCTGCACCGTTGATAAGTGTAACTACAGCATACATTTGGTTAATATTCCAAGATGGGTCAATTGTA
>JADLEN010000313.1 GCA_020846105.1 Chitinophagaceae bacterium
AGGCTCTAAAATAAAATGTTGGTTGAAATTTTTGCGGTACAAAAAGAATGCTGCAGCAGTTGTGTTATTTCTTTCAAATTCTATTTTCGAACCTAACGAATTTCTATAATCAAGTTTGGTATTTTGGCCACCTACTTCTATACCATAATTCAATTGGCTATAACCAGGGAAGAAATAGGTGAAGTCAATAGCACCTTCGAAATTATTAATGCTAGAGCTACGTGGCTCAAAGTTTACTTCTTGGTTGTTTATTTTGTAAGTAGAGTAGGCAAACTTACCATTGATAAGTGATGACGAACCCGTTGGCGATACCACAAAGGTAGTTCCACCGCCAGTTGCTTGCCAGTCGAAAGTGGCAGATGTTTTGCCAGCATTGTCAAAAACGCTAGCCTTGTCGTTAAAATTGAAACCGAATAAGTTGAATTTTGAGCCATTATTACCACTAAAAGTTACCTTGCCATAAAGGTCTGTAAACTCAAATGGTAAACCATTTTTGAATTGCTCACCAAGGCCGCTGTATAGGGCTTTAGACGTTTGGCTCAGGTAGCTATGCTTGGCCGATATTAGAAAAGTAGAGCTACCACCTTCGGGATTTTTTTGTTTTGCCAATGGGCCTTCGAGCATTCCGCGCACCATTATTGGCGATACGGACGCTGTACCAGATATACGTTGATTGTTGCCATCTTTGGTACGTATATCTAATATTGCAGAGCTTCTATTGCCATAGGTGGCATTAAAGCCTGCTGTGTATACATCGGCAGTGCGTATGGCTTCTGTTTCGAATACAGAGTAAAGACCCACCGAGTGGAAAGGGTTGTAAATAGTAATGCCATCCAGCAAAATGCCTGTTTGTACAGGAGAGCCTCCGCGGATATACAATTGACCACCTTGGTCGCCAGTGAAGGTGACACCCGGCGTTACTTGTAAGTATTGCGCAATGTCTGGTTCGCCACCTGAGCTTGGTAGTAGTTTTATTTCTTTGGGTGTAATTGTTGTTTTGCCAATATTAACCCTTGTAGTTTTTTGAATTTTTCTTGCAGAAATATTAACCCCCTTCAATTCCAAGCCTCTTGCTTCTAGGTAGAATTTCTTTGTCACAAAATCATTCGCCACAATCTTGACATTGATGAATGCTGTGTCGTAGCCAAAAGAGGTTGCAAATAATGTGTAATTTCCTGGCTCCAATTGGCCAATGGTAAAATAACCATTGTCGTCTGTTTGCGCTCCTTGTTTTGTTCCTTTTACAAAGATATTTGTTGTGCTTAGCGCCTCACCTGTTCCTTTTTCGTAAACAAAACCTTTCACCGCTCCTGTATTTGTAGCTTGTGCAAAAGCATTGCCAATTGGTAGGCTACAAACAAGGGTAATCAATCGTAGAAATTTGTGCATATATTTATTGTGTAAAAATTCGAATATTTGTGAGTTGAGATTTTTTAAAGACTGCCAAAGGTAAGGATTAGGCCTCAAGCCTTCAAAAGTAAATTATTAACGTTGAAACTGCCTTTGTTAGTGTGTTTCGCTTCTTTTTTTTAAGAAAAAAGTTATTGTTTTTTAATGTCAAAAATTATTACTGCTATTTAGATGGTTAAATAATTTTATCGTTTCTACCGCCTCCTTTACATCGTGGACACGTAAAATACTAGCGCCTTGCTGCAAAGCAACCATATTAAGTGCCGTAGTGCCATTAAGTGCGTTGCTAGCATCTGTATCCAAAGTTTTATAAATCATCGACTTGCGAGAGAGACCTGCAAGTAAAGGCTTACCCAGCATTCTTAGTTGCGCCATATTATTAAGTAGCTCAAAATTTTGATGGGTATTTTTAGCAAACCCAAAACCAGGGTCAAATATCAAGTCAACGATGCCTGCTTGGGTACATTGGTACGCTATGCTTTGCAATTCATTTAGCACTTCCAGTGTTAGGTTTTTGTATGTAGGGTTTTGGTGCATGGTAGCTGCATTTCCTCTATTGTGCATCGCTATATAAGGCACCTTCAGTTTGCTCACAGTTGCAATCATTTCTTGGTCAAAAAGGCCTCCGCTAATATCATTCACGATATCAGCACCCGCGCCCACTGCAGCTTTTGCAACAGTAGCATTATAACTGTCTATAGATACCCAGCAGCTAGGGAATGCTTTTTTGATAAGCTCAATTGCAGGTAGCACACGGTCTTGCTCTTCGTTTATACCTACATCTGTGGCTCCGGGTCTTGAAGATGCGCCTACAATATCTAGTATCGTTACTCCTTCAAGAATCATTTTTTCGGCCTGTGCCATTATGGTACTTCTATTTTGTACCCTGCTTTGGGTAAAAAAACTATCAGGTGTCACATTGATAATGCCCATAACAATGGGTGTTGAAAGGTCTAGTAAGTTTCCTTTACTTTGCAGCAAATTGGCAACGGGCAAAAGTGTATTTTTGAAACTCATAGCACTAGCTTGTTATTGATGTGGCACAAATGTAGCTTCAAATAAAAAAAAGATGGACAATCAATCAAAAATTACCTTACATCAATACGACGCTGTAGTGGCAAGATGCAAGGATTTGTATGTGAAAAAAGCTGCCGACTATGGTACTTCTTGGCGTGTACTGCGCGCTGTTTCTATTGTAGATCAAATATATATTAAGGCATGGCGTATTCGTCAAATCCAAGAGTTAGAATCTCAGTTGATAGACGACTCTATTGAGAGCGAGTTTGTAGGCATTGTCAACTATGGTATCATTGCATTGATTCAATATTTTTTGCCCAAAGATGCGCCCATAGAGCTTGCTGCCGATACCGCAAAAGATTATTACGAAGCAAGGGCCGAGGAAGTACGAGCATTGATGCTCAAAAAAAATCATGATTACGGAGAGGCTTGGCGGGCAATGTCGCAAGCATCTTTTGTCGATTTAATATTGGTGAAACTATTGCGCATTCGCCAAATAATAGCCAACGATGGCGCAGTAAAAGTGTCTGAAGGTGCCGATGCTAATTTTGCAGATATTGTGAACTATGGCATTTTTGCTTTGATACTAATAGGCGAAGAGGAATAATTGCTATTGTGAATTGTTTTACATTTTGGCAACAAATTCTAAAACACAGTTCCCTTATTTTTGACCATCTCCTAAAACAAAATACTATGAAATACATCCTTTGGTTATTACGCATTATTGTTGGTGCGCTCTTTATTTTCTCTGGTCTTATCAAAGCCAACGACCCGCTAGGACTTGCTTATAAAATGAACGAGTTTTTCGACGTTTGGGGTATGAGTGGCCTCGCAAGCATTTCACTCGGCTTATCTGTGTTGATGATAGGTTTCGAAATAATAGCTGGGATAGGATTGTTGCTAGGCGCATCTTTTCGTCTGTTTTCGTTTCTGCTTTTGTTGCTCACTCTATTCTTTACCTTTCTTACTGCCTACGTGTACCTTACCGACAAAATAAAAGAATGTGGCTGTTTTGGCGATTGTATAAAAATATCAAATGCTGAAACATTTTGGAAAGATGTAGTGCTCACCATTTTGGTTGTTATCTTGTTTATTTATCGCAACAAAGTACAGCCATTGTTCAACAATAAAATTACGGCTGCGCTAATGATTGTTACTGTGGTTTTCGCTTTTGGTATCCAATGGCGTACACTCAATTATTTGCCCACTTACGACTGTCTTGCTTACAAAAAAGGTGCTAATATTTGGGAGCAAATGCAGCCACCTCCTGGCTCTACACCAGATGTGTACAAAAATGTAATGACTTATGAAAAGGATGGAAAGCGTCAGGATTTTGATGAGACAAATTACCCATGGCAGGATACAACATGGAAATTTATCGACAATAAACCTGTTCTTATTCAAAAAGGCAACTCAGATCCTGCAATCAAAGATTTCGTGCTCAATGATTATAACGGCAACGACCTTACAGAGTCTTTACTCAAAGAGCCAGGTTACACTTTTCTTTTGTACATACGCGATGTGAAAAAAGCAAGCCTCGAAAATATAGACCGCCTGCAAAACCTTGTTGCTAAGGCCAACCAACTAAATGTACCTTTTTATGTGCTCAGCTCCTCATCCCAGTCTGATGCCGAAAAATTTGCAACGGATTATAAATTACAAGGTGCACAATGGCTAATAATAGACGGTACTGTTAGTAAAACGGCTATGCGTAGCAATCCAGGATTAATGATGCTAAAAGACGGAACTATTCAAGAAAAATGGTCCTTTAAAACTTACCCAAAAGATTTTGTAATTGCGAATAACCAACTGACCCCACAATAAGCCAAAGTGATAACCTACTTGCTGCGCAAAATAGCCTATAGTATTTTCGTTCTTTGGGGCGTAGTGAGTTTAGTTTTTGTACTCTTTAATGTATTGCCTGCCGACCCCGCACGCCTTACCCTTGGGCAACGTAGCGATTTGAGCTCTTTAGAAAATGTACGTAAAGAACTCAACTTGGACAAGCCAATGGGCACACGCTATTTGCTTTACCTCAACGACTTGTCGCCTATAGCAATACTGCCAAACGATAGTACTAGCCAAGCCAAATATAGCTATACAGCCTTAGTGTCTTTTGGGACAAAAAATATCGTAATAAAAAGCCCATACCTCGGACGCTCTTACCGTACCAAAAAGCTAGTAAGCACAGTGCTAGCTGAGGCACTGCCGGGTACAGCTTTATTAGCATTGTCAGCCATGATGTTGGCTACATTTTTAGGTGTTTTGCTCGGTATTTTATCGGCTTATTACAAAGACACTTGGATAGATAGCAGTGCTATTGCTGCCAGTGTTGCAGGTATTTCAATGCCATCTTTTTTTTCGGGGCTTATCATTGCTTATGTTTTTGGTTTTTTATTACACCAATATACCGGCCTAGACATGACGGGGAGCCTTTGGGTTTACGACCCTGTTACTGGGGCAAAACACATGGCTATTCACAACCTCATCCTGCCTGCAATTGCATTGGGTATTCGTCCGTTGGCTATTATTACCCAGCTCACACGTAGCGCTATGCTCGATGTGCTTTCACAAGACTATATTCGTACGGCCTATGCCAAGGGGCTGAGTACAAAACAAGTAATATGGCGACACGCACTGCCAAATGCTATGAACCCTGTTATTACTGCTATTTCGGGCTGGCTAGCTGAGCTACTCGCAGGCTCTTTTTTTGTAGAATTTATTTTTGGATGGAAAGGTCTTGGGAAGCTCACTGTTGATGCACTGGATAAATTTGATTTTCCATTGGTGATGGGCGCAGTGCTAGTTTCCGCTTTTATTTTTGTGCTTGTCAGCCTCCTTGCCGACCTATTGTATGCACGCTTAGATCCCCGAATAAGATTATAGTTTTTAGTAGCGGCAAATGACCAAAAAGCATAAATATTTCACAGCACAATTGTTGCAATGGCATAGCCAACACAATGACCGCATTTTGCCTTGGAAAGGTATTAGCGACCCCTACAAAATTTGGCTTTCAGAGGTGATGCTGCAACAGACACGTGCCGAGCAGGGCTTGCCTTACTACCATTCATTTACCACAAATTACCCCGATATTATAGCGCTAGCCAATGCTAGCGACGATGCTGTTTTTAAACTTTGGCAAGGTTTGGGTTATTACAATCGTTGCCGCAATATGTTGCAAACAGCTAGGTTTATTGCCACAGAATTGGGCGGAAAATTTCCGGATAATTACGCGGATATACTCGCCCTTAAAGGTGTTGGAACATATACTGCTGCAGCAATAGCGTCATTTGCTTTTGGGCTACCTCATGCAGTGGTCGATGGTAATGTATATCGTGTGTTGTCGCGGTATTTTGGTATCGATGATGCCATTGATGGTGCTGCAGGTAAAGTAAAGTTTGCACAGCTTGCCGATGAATTATTATGTCGTAAAAATCCGGCATTGTACAACCAAGCAATTATGGATTTGGGTGCGTCTGTGTGCACGCCCAAAAAAGCACAATGTGCTGATTGTCCATTGAGCAAGCATTGTGTAGCTTTGAAAGATAATTTGGTAAGCCTACTTCCTTTTAAAGAAAAGAAACTAAAGATTAAAAATCGCTTTTTCAATTTCATTGTGCTGCAGTTTCATGATGAAGTATGGATAACGCAGCGAAATAAAAAAGACGTTTGGCAAGATTTGTACCAATTTTTGCTGATAGAAACGGCTAGTGATTTGTACATTGAAGATTTACAACTGCAGCCAATGCTTTATCAGATTTTGGATAAAAAACAAACTTTAGTTTTTACGAAGCAAATAAAACAAAGACTCACTCATCAGCTTATTGAAAGTAAATTTTTTACAGTTTCTTTTGAAAAAAAGCCTACTAATATGACACAAGATGGTATGTGGGTAAAGCTTTCGGACATTAATAATTATGCTTTCCCTAAAACAATAATCCAATTTATTGATGAGCGCCTTACTGGATAAATTTGTTTTTCGCCTAAATACCTTGCTTCATTTTGTGTTGTTCACAAGTGTGTTTTCATCGCTATGTACATTGGTGCTTTGTATCGCTACCGAAAAATTAATTCTTGGTCATTTGCCGCCATTATTTTCATCGCTTCATTTGTTCATAATTGGCAGTACTTTGGTGGTGTATAATGTACATTACCTTATCAAAAAGTCTTCCATCGCCATATCCGATCAGTATGCATGGGTGCAGCAACATCGCTTGTGGAATTACTTTTTTCTTGGTTTAGGTTTTGTGCTTTGTGGCATTTTTGCTTTTGCAATGCCCAAGGCTGTATGGCAGGCGGGCATTGTATTATCGGTGTTTTCATTTGCTTATTCTGTTCCAATATTGCCTTTCAAAAACAAGTATAGGCTCAAGGATATAGGTTGGCTCAAAATTATTATTCTTGCTTGCGTTTGGGTAGCGGTTACGGCTGTATTGCCAATGCTTTTTTGGTCTGTAAATCCTTTAGCATATCCTTACGAAATAGGTCTACGATTCCTTCTATTATTTATTCTTTGTTTGGCTTTCGACATCAGAGATATGCAGGTAGATTTTGAAGCAGGTATTTATACACTTCCCAATAAATTTGGTGTTGTGAATACCTACCGACTCATCAATATGCTTGCATTTGTGTTCTTTGCTTTTGCACTAGCTCAGTTGTTGCATCGCTCCTTGTGGGACAGGTTCTTGCTCAATATCGTTACTATAATTGCCACACTTTGGGGTATTCATTATGTGCGCAAGCATCCATCCGACAAGAATTATCAGCTATTTGTTGATGGGCAAATGTTGCTCAATGGCTTTCTTTTATGTCTCTTATAACCACTTTTGCCTTTTGAAAATGATAATCATAATCATAGGTATCAGTAGCATTGCTGCCACCGAAATATAAAAACCACGTTGGTCGTGCAGCAGGGGTATCCTGCCAAAATTCATTCCAAAAATACCGCCAATAACAGTAGCAGGTGCTAGTAATAAGGATACAATAGTGAATATTTTCATCACCTCGTTCATTCGGATGTTGATATTGTTCATGTACATGTCTTGCAAATTGCTAAGCATATCTTTGAGGCTCTCGCAATCGTCATGAGCTTGGGTAATATGGTCTAGTACATCTTTAAAATATTTCTCGTTTCGGGCTTCAATCAGCTTGTTGTTGCTGCGCAAAAAGCCAGCCACAAGCTCACGTACAGGTGCTATAGCTTGTTTCATAGCCATCACTTCTTTGCGCATATGACTTATGTCTTTGAGTAGGCCTTGTTCGTTTTTGCGCAAAAGTTTTTCTTCTATTTCTTCTATTTTTTTGTATAGCTTTTCTATAATTCCGAAGTAACTATCTACAATTACATCTAACAATGAATAGCATAAATAGTCTGTTCCGCGCTCGCGAATTCTTTGATTAGTGTTGCGCAGTCTTGCGCGCAGTGGGTCAAAAACATCGCGTGTAGCATCTTCCTGAAAGGACAATAAAAAATCGCTACCAAACACTATGCTCACCTGCTCTAGCTCTATACTTGTATTTTCGTTATTGAAAAAAATCATCGGTAGCAAGCACGATAGTTTATCTTCCACCTCGTCCATCTTGGCACGCTGACCAATGCTCAGAATATCCTCTGTAAGTAGCGGATGAATGTTGAAAAACGCGCAGATATTTTCTACTTCTTCCTTTCGCAGGCCATCGGCATTTATCCAAGTATTGGTATAGTTGGTAGAGGTCTCTTTCCAATCCAGCATCATTTTGGATTGATACTCATTGAGCTGTTTTTCGTCGTAGTTGAAAACGCTGTAAAGTGCTTCTACCTTGGTGGTACGCACCTCTGGTATTGCCGCAGGGTCGTAGGTTACGCGCTTTTTTTTGTTCAGCGATATTGTAGGTAAATATTTCGACACCTTTTGTCTTTTACTAGCCATCAGCGATTTGTTTTTATAATAAATAGAAATCCCTGCAAGTTAGTGCTTGCAGGGATTTTGCTATTAATTCGAAAAAATTGATTTTCTAAATTATTGCTTTACAAAAGTAGCTGTTTGTTGTCCGTCTGCAGTGTTGAGGCGAAGCAAATAAACACCTGCTGTCAAAGAAGATACATCGATGCTGCTTTGGTGGCTTGGTGCTATCACTTGGCGACCTGCAAGGTCATACACCGTAGTCATATACTTGGCATTACCAGCTGCTACAATGTTCAGCACATTAGTACAAGGGTTTGGGAAAACGCTGCTTGCTATGTTGTTGTTCACTTCATTAATAGAAGTTGTTTTGTCTTTTAAGGTCACTTTCATTGTCGCACTAGGTTGGTCATTTGCTGCAGTTCCTGTGCCATCTACTGCATTTACAATAGCATAAAAATCTACGTCTCCAGTACCCGCTGCAGGTGCAGTCCACTCAAAGCTTATGTTATAAAGTCCTGGAGTGGATGCTGTAATTGCGCTTTTGTGTTCTACAATTCCTCTACCACCCACTGTTATTAATTGTGTGTTTGTAGCAGATGTTATTGCCATCGAACCAGCTTGAGTGCCATCAGATTTTTTTACAGCAGTTACTTGAAATCCAAACTTAGGTCTCACGTTTGTATTTTGTGTTGCCAAACGTACATTATAAACAGTACCAGGTACATACATACCAGAAGCTTCAGGTGCAGAAGTAGATTTTAAGGTTAAAAATATAGGGCCTCCTAGTTGGGTAGTCGTAGATCCACTACCTGCTGCGTGGCAAGAACCCCCAGAACAAGAAGATGCAGAGCCTGGAGAACCGGTAAGATTGCCATTTCCAGCTTTTGCAGGGCCTCCAGAGTTGCTGTTAAGGCTAAGGAAAGCGATACCTAGTGTAGCGCTTAAGAGTAGAATTTTTTTTGTCATTGTTTTATTGTTTTTTGATGTGATAAAATAACTTTAGAATAGAGTATTTACATTTGCGCACTTATGGGACACAAAAAGCTTATCCGGTTTAGGGCAGTAGATACTTTTGCTAATGTATTACAATATCCTAAGAA
>JADLEN010000314.1 GCA_020846105.1 Chitinophagaceae bacterium
ACAATCAGTTTAAGGTGTTTAACGATGGTAATACCCAAGTGTTAGAGAGTTTTCCGCCACAGAGTTTTCAGGTGGGTTGCGATATGGTAGCATATGTAACTATCGATGGCAATTTCAATATTTTTCATAAAGGACGGATATATAAAATGGGTTTTTTCAAACCAAATTATCAAGTAGCAGATTTTGTATGCCTGTTCCAAGACCCAAGCAATTATAGCAAAGTATTTGAAGATGGAATTACAACAACATTAGAACCCTACATGCCAGAAAAATATATTGCACAATACCACTCTGTAGCCTATTTCGACAGAAATAATGTACTCAAAATGTACAACAATGGCATGGTGAGCGAGGTGACAAGTGCTATTACGCCTGGCCAAAATAATTGGTCGCTCAATTATGATGTAATAATGTATCAATTGGGTACCAATTTTTTCAAATTCTATTATAACGGTACCGAATATTAAACCTTATAACTTCTTTCCCAAACCAAATTCTTCTAAAACATGGCAATGAGAAAAAAAATAATTGGCGCAGCAATGCTTGCGAGTAGTGCGGCAATGGCACAAAATGTAATGTCGCCAGAACTATTATGGAGTCTTAATAGAGTATCGGCAAATACGCTGAGTGCGGATGGTAAAAGTGTTTTTTATGCAAGTAAAAAGTATGACATAAAAACTGAAAAAGGTAAAACCACACAATATGTTGTAAATATTGCTACCGGCAAAAAATCGAAATTTGCTAGTGCTGAAGGAAAAAATATTTTTCAGCAATCAAATAATGTGTGGTATGCAAGCGACGATAAGTTTATTTATCAAAGCACAGACGAAGGTGCTTCATGGGCTAACATCCGAGCTACAATAGCCGATGCCGATAACTATAAAGTGTCGCCAAATGGCAAGTATATTGCTTATTCAAAAGAAGTTTTAGTAAGTCCTACTTTGGGCAAAGACCTATATAAAGACTTAGATAAAACCACCGCTCAGGTATATACAGACCTTAATTACCGACATTGGGACAAATGGAGTGATGGTAAATTTTCGCACTTATTTATAGAGCAAATTAAAGGCGGTGCTGCAAAAGACCTGCTCAAAGACTTGCCATACGACTGCCCTCAAAAGCCACATGGTGGGGCTGAAGATTTTGTTTGGGCACCCAACAGTGAGTCTATTGTGTATGTATGCAAAAAGAAATTTGGCAAAGAATATGCATTGAGCACGAATACAGATATTTTTCTATACAATGTAAAAACCGCAAGCACCAGCAATCTTACAGAAGGTATGATGGGTTACGATATGAATCCTGCTTTTAGCCCAGATGGCCGATACTTGGCATTTACGAGCATGAAAACAGATGGTTTTGAGGCTGATAAGAATGACCTAGTAATACTAGACTTAAGTAATAATTATAAGCGCAACATGACCGGTCATTGGGATGAAACTGTTGGCAGCTTTCGGTGGAGCAATATGGGTGAAGAAATATTTTTTATTGCACCTTGGAAAGGCACCGAACAATTGTTTTCGGTAATGATACCGGGTAATTTAATGGCAAAAATACTTGCACCAATACAACAAATTACTAATGGCGACTTTGATATTACGGGTATTGTGGGCGAAACAAAAGCGCAGCTAATACTTACCCGTACAGACATGAACAGGGCCACCGAAATATTTGCGGCCAACAAAAGCGACGGTAAGATGGCTGCCATAAGCCACGAAAACGACGACATTTATAAAGGTATTAGAAAAGGAAAAGTAGAAAAACGCTATATCAAAACAACAGATGGTAAAGAAATGTTTGCTTGGGTTATTTACCCACCAGACTTCAACCCATTAAAAAAATACCCAACCCTACTCTACTGCCAAGGCGGCCCACAAGGTGCGCTCTCTCAATTTTATTCCTACCGTTGGAATTTTCAACTGATGGCAGCCAAAGGATATATTATTATAGCACCCAACAGACGTGGAATGCCGGGTTGGGGTGTAAAATGGAATGCTGATATTAGTAAAGATTGGGGTGGCCAAGCTATGGACGATTACCTTTCGGCAATTGACGATATTAGTAAGGAGAAATATGTAGATAAAAGCCGATTGGGTTGTATAGGAGCTAGTTACGGAGGCTATTCGGTATTTATGCTAGCAGGTATTCACAACAATCGTTTCAAAACTTTTATTTCTCATTGTGGGCTTTTCGATCTTAAAAGCTGGTATGGCACTACAGAAGAATTGTGGTTTGCCAACTGGGATATTGGCGGCAACTATTGGCAAGAAAATACACCCAAAAGCTACGAAAAATTTAACCCAAGCAACTTTGTGGATAAATGGAATACACCAATTATGGTTATTCAAGGTGGCTTAGACTATCGTGTGCCTATAGAGCAAGGCCAACAAGCATTTCAGGCAGCACAACTAAAAGGAATTAAAAGTAATTTCTTGTTTTTTCCGAATGAAAACCACTGGGTGATGCATGCACAAAATGGCATACTTTGGCAAAGAGAATTTTTTAAATGGCTTGACGAAACACTTAAATAGCCTATCTAAAAACAACTATTAAAACTAAAATGTTTATGAACAAATTACAGAAATTATTAGCACTTTCTTTTCTTGTTATTAGTAGCTCCTTCACCAATTTGCCACCAAAATCTATTGTTGTAATAGACGCCTCGCACGGAGGAAAAGATAATGGTGCCGTAATAAATGGGGTTAAAGAAAAAGACATAACACTTGCAATCGCAAAAAAAATTATCGCTAGCAACAAACGTACCGACATTAAAATAATTCTATTAAGAGATAAAGATGAAACGATTTTGAACCCGGACCGTGCAAAGAAAATAAGAGAGCTCAAACCAAAATTAATAATATCCTTGCACGCAAATTATAGCCCAAAAGATGAAAGCAAGCACGGCGTAGAGTTTGTGGTAAGCAAGCAAAGTAATTTTTACCAAGCATCGCTAGTCCAAACAAACAAAATGTTGCCTTTGTTTATGAATGCAGAAAACCCAAAACCAACAATTGTAGAACAAAATTTGCAACTAATAATTTCTGCACCTTGCCCATCTATAGTTATAGAGCTAGGCTATATGAGCAATAAGCCCGATTTGGAAAACATGAAAAGCCGCAAAGGTCAAGAGGAAATAGCAAAAAAAATAGTGGCCTATATGGCACAATAAATACAGAATGAATTGTAAAAAAAAGTGTGGATAACAATGATGTTGTCCGCACTTTTTTTATTTTAAAAACAATTAACTAAAAACCATGTGTTGTGCAAAATGAGGTTGCCTATATTTGTCCTAACTCATTAATTTTTATGGAAAAATCAAGCTGCTTTTTACTGTTTATATTGCTTTGCACTTTACAAGAAGTACAATCCCAATCTTCAAATGTTTCGGTACAGTTGCAGATTACTAATGTACGCAACGGCAAAGGAACTTTAAGATTAGGACTTTTTAAAAATGAGGAAGACTTTGAAAATGAAAAACCGTTCAAACATATAATTGTAAGCAAACAAAATTTTAATAAAAATAGCATTGTAGCTACAGTAGTATTGCCGCAAGGTAGCTACGGCATTTCTATTTTGGATGATGAGAATGACAATCTAAAAATGGATTATAACATCATTAAAATGCCAAAAGAAGGCTTTGGCTTTTGCAATTATTACCATGAGGGTTTTAGCCGGCCAAAGTTCAAACAGTTTTTAATAACAATTAGTAACTCAACCAAGATTCTTAATTCCAAAATCAGGTATATTTAACCTTGGTAAAAAAACACTAGCATTTATTATAAAGCAACAGGTTTTACCTATAATGCACCTGCCTGAAAAGTGTTTCCTTGGTTGAAATCGCCTGTTTCAAAGCCTTTCCGAAACCAATACATCCTTTGCTCAGAAGTACCATGTGTAAATCCATCGGGCACTACATAGCCTTGGGCTTGACGTTGCAAATTATCGTCGCCAATAGCATGAGCTGCATTTAACGCCTCATCAATATCGCCCACTTGCACAATTTGTTGGTCGTGCTGCGCATAATGTGCCCAAAGGCCCGCAAGAAAATCGGCTTGCAATTCTAATCTTACCGAAATTTTATTGGCTTCAGCTTCGCTAAGTCCTTGCTTTGCACGCTCTGCTTGCTCGGAAATTCCAAGTATCGTTTGCACA
>JADLEN010000315.1 GCA_020846105.1 Chitinophagaceae bacterium
TGTGTACACGTATGCCCCACTGGTATAGACATTCGTAATGGAGTGCAAATGGAATGTGTTGGATGCACCGCATGTATTGATGCGTGCGATGATGTGATGGTGAAAATTAATCGCCCCAAAGGACTTATACGTTATGCCTCTGAAAATCAGATTGCCAATGGTACACCCTTTAAGTTTAACGGCAGAATGAAGGCTTATTCTGTATTGCTGGGTATACTTACCGTATTGATGATTGTGCTTATTGCTACAAGACACAGTATTGATACCCATATCTCTCGAGCCAAAGGTCAGTTGTATCAAGAATTGCCAAATAATAAGATGAGCAACCTTTATAGTGCCAAGGTTATTAATAAAACTACCAAAGATGTGGATATTGAATTTAAAGTAGAAGAGCATCCTAACGCAGAGGTGAAAATGATAAGCCAACATGAAAAGCATCTAAAAAAGGAGTCGTTAAATGAACTTACATTTTTTATAATTTTGGATAAAGGGCAAGTGATTAAACGAAATACAAAACTTAAAATTGGCGTTTATCAAAATGGCGAAAAAATCCAGACGGTGAGCACTACTTTTTTAGGACCTTTTATTTAATAGTATTATTTACTTTTTAATTATCGACGTATGAATTGGGGCTACCGGATTTTGATTGTTATTGTGCTATTTATAGCAGGCATGGGTTTTATGCTTTCGGTGGCAATGAGGCAAAAAAATGAGATGATTGACGATAATTATTACGTCAAAGAATTGCACCATCAAGAACAAATAGATGCGGCAAATAACCTTAGTGCAATGACGGAGCGATTAGTGGTTGCTGTAAGTGAAGATGGAATAGACTTGCGCATCCCAGCTCAGGCTCGTGATGCTGCTGTAAAGGGTAGTGTTGTTTTTTTACGCTCTTCGGATCAGCGGTTGGATAAAAGCTTTCCGATGACGCTTGATGAAAATGGCATTCAAAAATTTCCTGCACACAATTTTGTTCGGGGGCAATACACGCTTCGTGTGAGCTGGCACAATGGCAATAAAGCTTATTACCACGAAGAAAATGTCATTGCATTATAATAGGCATGTGGTATAGTATCATCAGTGGTTTGGGCTTAGGGCTTTTGGGTAGCTTTCACTGTATTGGTATGTGTGGCCCCATAGCTTTGTCGCTTCCAATTTATGGCAAAGACAAGGCTGAAAAGTTATTGCTTATTGTATTGTACAACCTGGGTAGGGCAGTGAGTTATGCATTATTGGGTGCTATATTTGGCTACTTGGGTAATCAATTTTTCTTATTCGGCTATCAGCAGGCATTTTCTATTACTATCGGTGTAGTTATGATATCGGTACTAATTATTCAAAAATTTGCACCTCAGAGCGTCACTATATTTGATAAGCCATTTGCAAAAGTGAAAATGCTTTTGAGTCGCCTTCTTACTTCTTCAAAGAATACCTTTTCTTATTTTTTTATTGGTGTGGCCAATGGGCTACTACCATGTGGTTTGGTGTATTTAGCTATCGGTGCTGCAATGGCTACAGGCAGTGTGTACAGCGGTGCTGCGCTTATGTTTATGTTTGGACTAGGTACTTTTCCACTGATGATAAGTTTGATGATTTTTGGAAGATTTGTGTCTCTAAAATTGCGCAACAAAATGAGGCAGTTAATTCCCTTTTTTATCATATTCACAGCGCTTGTTTTTATACTAAGAGGTATGAATTTAGGCATCCCCTATCTAAGTCCACAATTGCAATCAACAGATACGATACAGGCAATAAAATGCCATCCATAGGTTCTGATTTTCCTCATAATTCCCCTTAGGTTTGTGTCTAACATTATTAGCCTAGTCGAATCTGTCGAATGTTTTTTATTTTATTTTATTCTCTGTCAAACAGAGTTTGTTTGTCTATAAACGGTCAAGTTTTTTTAGGAGAGAAAAACCCCAAATTGCTTTTTAAGCACCCCATCTTACCTATCGAAAATGGACGATTTTATTTTAATTGGCGCTTTATCAAACAAAAATTTTATTATTGCAAGCATCTAGGAGTGTTGGGCATGGCTTGGCACTACCTTATTTATACAATATAGTACAGCGAAAAAATGGCAAAGAATCTGTTGATAGTGGAGTCTCCGGCAAAGGCCAAAACAATTGAAAAAATCTTGGGTTCCGACTTTCAAGTAAAATCATGTTTTGGACATATCCGCGATTTGGTAAAAGAAGATATGGGTATTGATGTGAAAAATGGTTTTAAACCCAAATACACTGTGTCGCCCGATAAAATAAAAGTGGTGAATGAACTTAAGTCGTTGGCCAAAAAGAGCCAAGAAGTATGGCTAGCATCGGATGAGGATCGTGAAGGAGAGGCTATCAGCTGGCATCTTGCCGACGAAATGGGCCTTGACCCTGCTACTACCAAAAGAATTGTTTTTCATGAGATTACCAAAAATGCAATCAAAAAAGCAGTAGAAAATCCGCGTACACTCAATATGAATTTGGTAAACGCACAGCAAGCACGTCGTGTGTTGGATAGGCTAGTGGGTTTCGAAATATCTCCCATTTTGTGGCGCAAAATGAGCATGCAAAAAAACCTTTCGGCTGGTAGGGTACAGTCTGTAACCGTAAAGCTTGTGGTAGAGCGTGAGCGCGAGATTAACAACTTTAACTCGGTTTCGGCTTTCAAAGTAGAAGCTTATTTTACAGCAAAAGATATCAATGGCCGCGAGGTAACCTTCAAAGCTGCTGGCCCAGACAAACTAGCCGACGAAAAAAGTGCAGAACAGTTTTTACAATCTTGCTATAATGCTGCTTACACCGTCAACGACATTCAGGTAAAACCTGCCAAACGCACACCTGCAGCACCGTTTACTACATCTACTTTGCAGCAAGAGGCCGGGCGAAAGCTAGGCTATGCCGTAGCGCGTACTATGCGTGTGGCACAAGGGCTGTATGAAAATGGTTATATCACCTACATGAGAACAGATTCTGTAAACCTTTCCGAAACAGCAATGGAAGGCGCAGCCGAGTCTATAAAAAAAATGTACGGCGACGAGTACCACCACCGCCGCAAATTTCAAAACAAAAACGAGTCGGCACAAGAAGCGCATGAGGCCATACGCCCTACCGACATGACACTAGCGCATATCAATGACCCCGAGGCAGGCCGCTTGTATGAGCTTATTTGGAAACGTACTATGGCTTCGCAAATGTCGGATGCCGCATTCGAGCGTACCATTGCCAAGATAAATATCAGCACCAATAAAGAGCAACTCACCGCCACTGGCGAGGTGATGCTTTTCGACGGATTTCTGAAAGTATACCTCGAGGACAAAGACGATGATGGCGATACCGATGACAACAACGCAATATTGCCGCCGCTCAAAGTATCTATGCCATTGCCTTTGGTACAAATGAAAGCCACTCAACGTTTTACCCGTGCCGCTCCCCGATACACAGAGTCGGCTTTGGTAAAAAAACTAGAAGAGCTAGGTATCGGGCGCCCATCTACCTATGCCCCTACTATTAGCACTGTGCAAACCCGTGGCTATGTAGAAAAAAAGGATAAAGAGGGTGTAAAACGTAATTTCCAAATACTTACCCTAAGCCCCGACAATAAAATAACTACCCAAACAGCTTCAGAAAATACAGGTGCCGAGAAGAACAAACTTTTCCCAAGCGACCTAGGTATGGTGGTCACCGACTTCCTTTCCGAAAATTTTCAGCAGATAATGGATTACAGCTTTACTGCCAAAATAGAAGAAGAGTTTGACGAGATAGCCAACGGCAAAATAGTTTGGAACAAAATGATTGGCGATTTTTACACGCCTTTCCACGAGGTGGTAGCGCACACAATGGAGCACGCTGGCCGTATCAAAGGCGAACGCGAACTAGGCACCGACCCCCAAAGTGGCAAGCCTGTAGTGGCTAGGCTAGGGCGTTTTGGCCCTATGGTGCAGATAGGCAATATCGAAGACGAAGAAAAACCGAGATTTGCCACCATCAAGTCCAACCAAAGCATCGAGACCATTACTTTCGAAGAAGCCATGGACCTTTTCAAACTGCCACTAAGCCTAGGTATGTACCAAGAGAGCGAGGTGGTAATAGGTGCAGGTCGTTTTGGGCCTTATGTGCGCTGGAACGAGCAATTCATATCCCTGCCACGTGGCGAAGACCCACTAAGCGTAGATATGGACAGAGCCATAGAAATAATAGCCGAAAAACAAAAAGCCGATGCCCCAATAGGTTTTTATCAGGGCGAGCCTGTGACCAAAGGCAAAGGCCGCTTTGGCCCTTTTATCAAGTGGACAGAACATTTTATCAATATCCCCAAAGCCTACAACTACGACACTCTTACCCAAAAAGATATCGACGAGCTTGTAAGCAAAAAAATAGAAAAAGAAGCCAACCGCTATATACAGCAATGGACAGCCGATAACATAGCTATCGAAAACGGCCGTTGGGGTCCATTTATCCGTTTTGGCAAGCTAATGCTGAAACTTACCCGCAATGCCGAAGGCGAAAAATTTAGCGACGATGAACTAAAAAACTTGCCCCTAGAAGAGGTAAAGAAAATGATAGTAGCCCAAGTGCCAGATGCCTTTGAAAAGAAAGCCAAAAAAGCAGCTACCAAAAAGTCGGCAACCAAAAAAGTAGCTATCAAAAAAGAGGTGGTGAAAAAAGCCGCATCCGCAGCACCCAAGAAAAAAGCCGTGGCCAAAAAGAAAGCCTAAACCCCAAAACAACTGCAACATTTGCTACCCCAAAAAGAAATACAAGCACTATTCCAACTTATCGACGACCCCGACCACGAGGTGTACGATACCGTAGCCACACACATACTAGGCTACGGAAAAGAAATAATACCCAGCTTAGAGCACCTTTGGGAGCATACCCTAGACCAGCAAGTACAAGACCGTATAGCACAGCTCATACACAGGGTTTACTTTGCCGACCTCCAAGCCGCCCTACGCACTTGGGTGGCCGAAGACCAGCCCGAGCTCTTCCGTGGTGCCATACTAGTAGCCCAATACCAATACCCCGACCTCAACATCCCCTTCCTGCTCACCCAGTTCGAGCAGCTGCGCAAAAACCTATGGCTAGAGCTCAACAACTACCTCACCCCTATCGAAAAGGTGAACATGTTTAACGGCATCATCTACAACTACTACAAGCTCGTAGGCAACGAGCTTACCCAGCAAGACCCACAGCACTTCTTTATAAACAAAGTTCTCGAAACCAAGCAAGGCAACACCTTTAGCATAGGCATACTATACCTAGCCCTAGCCCGCCTGCTCGATATTCCCATATTTGCCATAGCCATACCACGCCAGTTTCTGCTAGCATATGTGGATACCGTGCAGCATTTCTACACCAAAGGCAACGACGCCCTGCGCCGCAACAGCTTTTTTATAGACCCCCTCAATGGTATGATATACACCCAAAACGATGTAGAATTCTACCTGCACAAGATGCAAGCAAACCCCCAAGAACCACAATACTTTGCCCCGCAAAGCCCCCTACAAGTCATAGCCCTAATGCTACACGAGCTAGCCCAATGCTACACCCACAACGGCGATACCACCAAAGCAGACGAGATAAAACTACTCCAAGCCATAGTAGCCCCAGCCCAAGACCAATAAAAAAGTTTTTTTTTATCCTACCGCCAAGGGCTTAATTTTGCCCACCTACATATGCGCCACTGTATCCTACTGCTACTATCTTGCCTATTGGCCCTAGCCGCCCCAGCGCAGCAGGCCACAGATAGCCTAGCGCAGATACCCAGCCCCCTAGCCACCACAGACACCAACGCTACACA
>JADLEN010000316.1 GCA_020846105.1 Chitinophagaceae bacterium
ATATTGACTATGAAGAGTTGAAATAAACAAAGGAAAAAAACACAAAAAAAGAGACCGAAAATCATGATTTTCGGTCTCTTTTTTTGTGTTTTTTTCCTTTGTTTATTTCAACTCTTCATAGTCAATATATTCACCTTCTTTTTTCCTTGATTGACGTTCGGATTGCTGCCTTTGCTGTTGCTCCATATCTTTCATCTTGTCTTGCATTTCACGCATCTTACTATTTACCGTATTGGTTATGCGTAATGCAGGAAACACAACCCCTTTGATAATTTTGTAAATAACGTATATAAATAGTGCGTAGATAATCCAATGTAACATGGCACAAAGATAATTGTTATAATGCTGAATAGAACGTTAAACTAAAGTGTTGTTATTTATCCTTTCTTGCGTTGCAATGCCTTTTCGGCTGCCGCTACAATATTGGCAGTACTTAGGCCATACTTTGTCAACAAGTCTGTTGGTTTGCCGCTTTCTCCAAAGCTATCCATTACGGCTACATACTCATGTGGTACGGGGCAATTACGACTAGCAACGTTTGCTACACTATCGCCAAGGCCGCCATTTGCTTGATGCTCCTCCGCTGTTACTACACAGCCTGTTTTGGTAAGGGATTTGATAATTGCTGCTTCATCAAGAGGTTTGATGGTGTGCATATTTATCAAATCAACACTAATGCCTTTTTCTGCTAATTGTTTTGCCGCTTCTACCGCCATCCATACTAGGTGTCCGCAAGCAATAATGCTTATGTCAGTGCCCTCTGCCAAAACCTGTGCCTTGCCTATCTCGAAATTTTGATTTTCTGCTGTGAAATTTGCCCATTTCGGACGGCCAAACCGCAAATATACTGGTCCTTGATAGTCGGCAATAGCAATGGTTGCAGCTTTGGTTTGGTTGTAATCGCAAGGTACTATTACAGTCATGCCCGGTAGCATTTTCATCATTCCAATATCTTCTAACACTTGGTGTGTAGCGCCATCCTCTCCAAGAGTAAGGCCTGCGTGCGAGGCACATATTTTTACATTCTTGCCACTATAAGCTACTGACTGGCGTATTTGGTCGTACACACGCGAGGTAGCAAAGTTGGCAAAGGTAGTTGCATAGGGTATTTTGCCACCAATAGTGAGCCCTGCAGCTACGCCTATCATATTGGCCTCGGCAATACCGCATTGCACAAAACGATCGGGGTTTTCTTTGATAAATGTGTTGAGTTTTAAAGAGCCCGCCAAGTCGGCAGTAAGTGCCACTACATTGGGGTTGGTTCGTGCCACCTCGGCTATACCGTCGCCAAAGCCAGCACGCGTTTCTTTTTCATTGAGTAGTTGAATATCTTGAAGCATTATAAAGATGGTTTTTATTTCCTTGTTTTAGAAGCGCAAAAGTACGTTTTCATTTGGTATTCGTGTAACCCCATTCTATAAGCCAAGCTATTATTTTGTTTTTGTAATCACCTTGAATTATAATTAGGCCATCTTTACTACTACCACCAGTACCACATTTGGTTTTTAGGCGTTTGCCCAAAGCTGCTAAATCGTCCTCTTTGCCTACAAAACCACTAACAAGGCTTACCACCTTGCCAGCGCGTTGTTTATGGTCTAAGCTGATTCTGAGCTTTTGAAGGTTGGGTGCAATAGTCTCGATATCATTATCAAGTGGGGTAAAATCTTCAAAAAAATCCTTGTTGGTAGAATACATTAAGCCATCTGGCCTTGCTTGCTGCTTTTTAGACATGTTGATAACTACGTTTGTTGCCGTCTTTGCAAATATAATAAGTAGGGGCTACATCTACTACCGTCTTGCACATTTTTAGGTCAATACCTTTCTTGTCTTTATTTGAATTTTAAAATGCCATAGCAAAAGTCTCCCTAAATTTCATAAAAGAAGCAAATCAATTTTGCACTTTAATAATATAGCATTACTTTTGCCGCAAATTTATAACAACAATTTCTTTTTAATATTATCATAGATGGCTAACACTGGTAAAATCAAACAAATTATCGGTCCTGTAGTGGACGTAATGTTTGCAGACAATGCACTCCCTGAAATCTACAGCGCTCTAGAGCTCAAACGCGAAAATGGCGACATCGTAGTGCTAGAAGTGCAGCAGCACCTTGGCGAAGACAGCGTACGTACCGTAGCAATGGACGCTACTGAAGGTCTTACCCGTGGTATGACAGTTGTAGATACTGGCTTGCCTATATCTATGCCTATCGGTGAGGGTATCAAAGGCCGCTTGTTCAACGTTACTGGCGATGCTATCGACGGCTTGCCACAATTGAGCAAAGTAGGTGGGCGCCCAATACACGCCAAACCCCCAAAATTCGAAGATCTAAGCACAGCTACCGAAGTGCTTTTCACAGGTATCAAAGTTATTGACCTTATCGAGCCTTATGCCAAAGGTGGTAAAATTGGTTTGTTTGGTGGTGCAGGTGTGGGCAAAACCGTACTTATTCAAGAACTTATCAACAACATTGCCAAAGGCCATGGTGGTCTATCGGTATTTGCAGGTGTAGGCGAGCGTACCCGCGAGGGCAACGACCTTATGCGTGAGATGATCGAAGCAGGTATTGTAAAATACGGCGACAAATTCATTCACAGTATGGAAGAAGGCGGCTGGGACCTTAGCTCTGTAAACCTTAAAGACCTTGAAGAATCTAAAGCAACCTTCGTTTTCGGACAGATGAACGAACCCCCAGGAGCACGTGCGCGTGTAGCCCTTAGCGGTCTTACAATGGCCGAGTATTTCCGCGATGGAGATGGCACCGGCAAAGGTCGCGACATCCTTTTCTTCGTAGACAATATCTTCCGTTTTACCCAAGCAGGTTCCGAAGTATCGGCACTACTAGGTCGTATGCCATCGGCGGTGGGTTACCAACCAACACTCGCTACGGAAATGGGTCTTATGCAAGAGCGTATCACCTCTACCAAAAACGGTTCTATCACCTCGGTACAAGCAGTATATGTACCTGCTGATGACCTTACCGATCCGGCACCAGCTACCACATTTGCGCATCTAGATGCCACCACCGTACTCTCTCGTAAAATTGCCGATTTGGGTATCTACCCAGCAGTAGATCCTTTGGACTCTACATCGCGCATACTTACAGCAGCTATCGTGGGCGACGCGCACTACGACTGTGCCAACCGTGTGAAAAGCACGCTACAACGCTACAAAGAGCTACAAGACATTATCGCCATCCTTGGTATGGACGAGCTTAGCGACGAAGACAAACTCGTAGTATTCCGCGCGCGTAAAGTGCAACGTTTCCTATCGCAGCCCTTCCACGTGGCCGAGCAGTTTACAGGCCTCAAAGGCGTATTGGTACCTATCGAAGAAACCATCAAAGGCTTCAATATGATTATGGATGGCGAAGTGGATAACTACCCCGAAGCAGCCTTCAACCTTGTGGGCAATATTGAGGAAGCCATAGCCAAAGGCAAAAAACTAATGGAGCAAGCCAAAAACTAATAATCAATGCACTTAGAAATACTTACCCCCGAGCACAAAATCTTTAGCGGCAATGTTTACGGTATACAACTACCGGGTATCGAAGGGTCTTTCGAGATACTAGAAAAACATGCCCCAATGATAGCCTCGCTCGGAGCGGGCAAGATGAAAATCTTGAAAGACAAAAACAATACCGAAATATACAATATCACTGGGGGCTTTGCCGAGGTGGTGAACAACAAAGTTTCGGTACTTATCGAAGACGCCAAAGCAGTATAGCACTGCCCTAAAACGCTTAGATACACAAAAGCCTAAAGAGCGCCCCCGTCTTATCGACAGGGGCGCTCTTTTTTTTTTACTACTATATTTGGGCGTGCCCACGATGCTGCGCTAGTGGTTGGGCTATGGCCAATGCCTATGGCTGCAGGCTATGCGGCTATATAGGACGGCGTATAAGATACGCAGAGGGCTTTAAAGCTGCTCTGATACCTTTGGCAGCTGTGCCATGCTGGGCGAGCGCAACTGTATGACTGGTTGTAGGCAATGTCGCTTGCTTTTGTTTTATAAAGATGGGCTTGAACATGAAAAAAGGGAAGAATTGTATGAATACACGGTGCATATATAAAGGCTCTACATAGAAATATATGGGCGCTACATAGCTATAAAGAGGCGCTACATTATTATAAAGAGGCTCTACATAGAAATATATTGGCGCTACATAGTTATAAGGAAGCGCTACAATAATATAAAGTGGCTCTACAATAATCTAAAGTGGCTCTACATTGATATAAAAAGGTTCTACATTAGTATAAAAAGGTTCTACAAGCATATAAATAGGCGCTACATACAATAATGGGGATTTGGGGCCGTACGAGGGCGGTTTTGGGTGTTTTTGTGTAGGTTATGGGTGCTTTTATGGTGGTTTTGGGCGGTGCTGTGGATGATAGTGGCGCAGGAATGATGGTGTGGGGCGTGGCTGCAATGGTGTTGCTAAGGCGGATGGGGCTGCGGGGTGTGTGGAGAACTAATATGTGCGCCCAAATGAATGTGCGGCACAGATGAATGGGCAGACAGGCTGCTGCGCTGGTAGGCTGCGGTAAAATAATGGGTGGGGTGGTGGAGATTTGGAGCGGAGGGCGTATTTTTGGTGGAGCAAAAAAATTAGATATGCGTGTAATATTTTTATTGTCGGCTATGCTGCTGATGTTGGTGGGTTGTGTGTCTTTTAAAGATAGAAATGGGAAGCGGTTTCGGCAGTATGCGCTAGCAACAGATTACTCCAAACAGTATTTTGCAAGCCATAGCGAGCAATCGATTGAGGATTTTGATGCCAATAAAATAGGTACAACAGATACTACAAGTGCTATTGTGTATTTTTCGCCAAGCGATTTCGAAAGGCTGAAAAGCAAATACCCTTATTTTATTGTGTTGTTTTGGAACTCGACTTGCAGGGGTGCCCGTACAGACTCATTGTCCGCAAAAATTGAGGCCAAGGGAATACCTGTAATCCTTGTATCGTTTAGTTATGGGCACGAGATAGCCAAAAAAAAGTTTAGTGAATCTAAGCTTAAGAACCGTAATTTTTATGTAATGAACCCGAGCCAAAAAACGGACAAAAGCATTGTGAAAATTTTGTACTTTATGAAGGAAGCATGTGATAGCTGCTATGTGGCATACCAAGATGAATTGCTGTACAGCAGCGGCCTGGAATATAATAATGGCTGCACCACAGCTTTGTTTTTTAAAGAACTTAATGCTATTAAGGAAGGCTTGTAATTTCTCTGTCCACTCCGCACTCCATTCTGGGGCGCTAGCCTTTTTGCAGCATAGCTGACTAGGTGGTGGCTACAAGGGCAGTCTGCCGACTGCTACACAAAAACAACAATCAGAATTATACTAAACGCTAATGTTATCTCGTAGGGGTCTGTAGCTAGCTGTGCTATGTGGGCTACAGATTGCTACGGAATGACAGCGTGTGGTGGGGTACAAGCACCCCGTCCTGCGGACACCCCTCCATTGGAGGGGAATTTCGCATGTGGATGGGTGTGGTGTGGTTGTGGTTTTATCTAAAGCTCTACCACAAAGGGCACTAAGTTTTGCACAAAGGGCACGGAGCTTGGGTGTGGTTGTGGTTTGTTGTGGTTGGTGTTTAGATTGCTTCGTGCCTCGCAATGACGAGCGTGTGGTGTGGTTGTGGTGGGGGTACAACCACCCCGTCCTGCGGACACCCCTCCATTGGAGGGGAATTTCGCATGTGGATGGGTGTGGTGTGGTTGTGGTTGGTTTTTTCTAAAGCTTTACCACAAAGGGCACTAAGTTTTGCACAAAGGGCACGGAGCTTGGGTGTGGTGTGGTTTGTTGTGGTTTTTTCTAAAGCTTTACCACAAAGGGCACTAAGTTTTGCACAAAGGGCACGGAGCTTGGGTGTGGTTGTGGTTTTTTTTTGCAAACCCACCCCTAGCCCCTCCAAGGAGGGGAATGTTTGTTGTGGATGGGTA
This sequence comes from Chitinophagaceae bacterium, assembly GCA_020846105.1. GTDB lineage: Bacteria > Bacteroidota > Bacteroidia > Chitinophagales > Chitinophagaceae > Rurimicrobium. Next base: position 5,947 of record JADLEN010000316.1, read on the forward strand.
GTGGTTTGTTGTGGTTGGTGTCGGGTGTGTGTTTTTTTTGGTACATGCGGATAGGAAAGCTTAATAGATGCACCCAAAGCTGAACCTGCGCGGGATGGCAGCTGTACCCCGCTGAAGCTTTTGCGGCGGTGGCCTTGGGGCGGAGTACAAGCAACAGCCCGGGGCCCAAAGCTTAACGATGGTGATGAAAGCTTAATCGCCCAAAGGTGTGGTGGTTATTGGCTGGCGATGTGCACTACTAGGTAGGCTAGCAGTAGTAGTAGTAGTAGGGTGCCTATGATGATGAGGCTGTGGAGTGTGCTGTGGCGGGGCCTGCCTGGGCGGGGCTGTGCGTGGCGTAGGCTGCGGTGTAGGCTGCGGCGTAGCTGGCGCTGGCTGCGCTGGGCTTGGGCGGGTTTGAGCATTTGTATGCCTTCGAGGGCGTCTGCGTCTGGGCTGGTGCCTTGGGTCATGAGTGCTTCTACGGCGTGCTGCTCTTGGGGGCTGAGTGTGCCTTGGAGGTAGGCCATTAGTAGCTCGTTGCTAAGGGTGGGCTGGCTGCTGTCTGGGGTGTGGGGCTGCTGGCTCATGAGCGTGGGGGCTGCGTGTTTTGTAGGGTGATTTTGAGGTTGCGTTTGCCGTTTTGTAGGTAGCTTTTTACTTGCTCGAAACTGTATCCGGTGAGGGTCATTATGTCTTTGTAGCTGCGCTCTTGGATATAGAATAGCTGGATGCAGGTGCGCTGCTCGGGGTTAAGGCTATTGATGGCTTGGTGCATGTGCTGGCGTAGGCGCTCGTCGGTAAGCCACTCGTCGGTGGTTTTTTCGGGGGTGGCGGGTAGGTCATTGAGGGTGGCGGGGAGGCTGTAGTGTGGCTGGCTGCGTAGTAGGCCTAGGCAGTGGTTGCGCATGAGTATGTATAGCCAGCCTTTGAAGTTGTGGATGGGCTCTTTGGGGAATTGGGTAATGGTTTTGATATATATTTGTTGTACGGCGTCTTGGGCGGCGGCGTGGTCTCGGAGGTATTTCATGGCTATGCCTAGTAGCAGTAGGGTGTGGCGCTCTAGGAGTGTGCCTAGGTATTGGTTGTGGGCAGATAGCTGGTAGTGGGCTATGAGCTCATCGTCTGTAAGGGTATGTAGGCTTTTGGGTGCCAATGTTTGGGTGTGTTGGTGTGGTGTGTGTGTGGTGTAGATGCTTTTGTGGGTGTGTTTCCATAAAATAGGTTTATGCTTGGGTGTCTGTGCGGGATAGGGGCATGTTTAGGGTAAAGGTGCTGCCTTTGCCTAGGATGCTTTCTAGCTTGATGTATCCGTTTTGGGCTTCGACCATGGTTTTGACGTAGCTGAGGCCTAGGCCAAAGCCTTTGACGTTGTGGAGGTTGCCGGTGTGTGCGCGGTAAAATTTTTCGAAGGCGCGGCTGGCGGTTTCGCGGTTCATGCCTATGCCGTTGTCTTGTATTTTGATGGCTAGCATGCCGTTGTTGACGCTGGTGGATAGGTGTATGATGAGTGGCTCTTTGGAGTATTTGATGGCATTGTCTAGGAGGTTGAAGATGATGTTGGAGAAGTGTACTTCGTCTACGTCTATAAGGTGCTTGGTAGCTGCGAGGTCTAGTATTAGTTGGCCATTTTTTTCTTGTATTTGTAGGGATAGGTTTCGGGCTACTTTGTTGATGGTGTCGTGGGCGTTGAGGGTGATGATATTGAGGTTGAGGTCTTCTTGTTTTTCTAGTTTGGCGGCTTGTAGTATGGTTTCTACTTGGCGGTGCATTCGTTTGTTTTCTTCTTTTATCATGCCGCTGTAGTAGCGTATTTTTTCGGTGTCGTGTATTACTTTTTCGTTGTTGAGGGCGTCTACGGCTAGGGATATGGTGGCTAGTGGGGTTTTGAGCTCGTGGGTCATGTTGTTGATAAAGTCCGACTTGATTTCTGAGATATTTTTTTGGCGCAGCATGGTGCGTATGGTGAGGGCAAATGCCGATATGATGATGATGGTGAATAGTATGGAGGCAATGATCATAGAGGCCATCTGCCGCATGATATAATTTTTGGTGTCTTTGATGTATATAAATAGGGTTTCGGGCTGGGCACTAGCTGCTGGTGTAAGCCTTGTATAGATGCACTGCGAGAGCATGTCTGGGGTAAAGCCTTGGCTGACACGGATAGGAGCATTGAATATATTGGTGACACAAAACTCGAAAGGTTGCTTGATGCCTTGGTTTTTCATGGCTTGTACAATATTCATGCGCAGCTCTTCTACGGATATGGCTTGTGAGGTAAATTTGGAGGCAAGCATGATTTCTTTGTGGTACTCGTTTAGCTGGTTTGGGTTGAAGCCTTCGGAGTTGATGAACGAGTTTTGGGTAATGCGGGTGACATCGTCAAGGGTTTTTTCGAGGTCGCTAACAATTTCGTCTTGCTTGATAACAAGTGCATTTTTGATCCAAGACATTTGGATATACAAGATGCCCAATACCGAAAAGGTGATGAGAAAAATAATGAGCGGATAGACTTTTTTCATAAGAAAAACGAAGTTAGTATGTGGGGTTGCATCGTAGATAGCTTTAACGCAACTTTTTGATGCATTGAAGTTAATAGTTCTTGTGAAGATTTGCAGAAAAAATTAAAAAAGCGCAAGCCCGATGACCCCAAAATATTATGCCTAAATTTGACCTTCAATACTTAAAGATATGCTACAGCCTACGACCCTAAAGTTCTTGACGCTACTAAATGACAACAACAATAAAGTATGGTTTGACGATAACCGCATGCTGTATGAAAATGCCAAGCAAGATTTCGAACAATTTATAGACGATGTGTTGCAAGCCAATGCGGCACTGATACCTGAGCTTGCTAGCAAAAAAGCGAAGCAATGTGTGTTTCGGATTTATAAAGATGTGCGTTTTTCTAAAGACAAAGTGCCTTACAAAAATAATTTTGGGGCTGCCTTTGGCAAAGGTGAAAAGAAGGTGCAGGGTGCGGCTTTTTATATTCACTTGCAGCCAGGTGGCCATAGCTTTGTAGGTGGTGGCATATGGATGCCAGATGCACTGGGTTTGAAGGCCATCCGCCAAGAGATAGATTATAGTTTCGAAAAGTTTTTGGGTGTCATTCACAAGCCATCTTTCCTGCGGATGTTTGGCGGGCTAGACCAGTCTCAACAGCTGAAAAAATGCCCCAAAGACTACACCGACGACAACCCTGCCTTGGCTTTTCTGAAACTCAAAAGTTTTACGGTGGGTACTAGTATGAGCGATAAAGATTTTACGAGCAAGGATGCTGTGGCCAAAATCACGGGTATTGTAGCTGAAATGAAACCCTTTGTTGACTTTCTGAATGCAGCAATATTGTAGCACTTATCGGCGGGGGCATACAGTGCTGCTAAAACCTCTTGAAGGGTCGGAGATAATGCCTGTTTTGATAATGGAAAGCTCGAAACCACCACGGATATTAGACGCTGCTCTAAGTTTCGATACATTCATATCGTAGCTCACGCCAAAGCTTAGGTCGTTGTAATCTATTTTGACAACGGGTATGATGGCATCATTAAGGCGCATCATCATACCTGCATAAAATACCAAAACGTCTTCGCTTGCCGATGCCGCATTTTTACGACCAATAAGGCCGCCAGCCATTATTTCATTGTACTTTCCTTGCAGGCTTATATTGGCATGTGCTTGTGCGCTCCACATATCATTTATAAGCCAATTGCCACTTGCATTTGCGTTGAGTCTCATTTCTTGTCGCACACCTACTACGCCACCATAAAAATTGTTTTCGGGGCGGGTAAGGTGGTAAGCTGCTACGCCTACTGCAAAATTGGTTTTATCGTCGGCACCGGTATTGGTGGTGTAATTAATGCCCACTCCAAAATCCATTTGTGAAACCTTGGGGTTGGGCAAGCTTTCTCCAGAGGGGTTTGTGGGGTTGTAGCCTATACCAGATGTGTATTGATTGCCAAAGGTCATTTTGCTAGGGTCGTAGTTGCGTTGCAGATAGCCTGCCATAATGCCTATGGAAAAGAATGTACCATGCTCGCTATTGAGGTTTTTGTTGTAAGAAATAGCTGCATTGCCAGACAAGGTAGTGAGGTTGATACTACCCGTACGGTCGTAAAAAGCCATACCGCCAAAGCCAAGAAAATCTTGTGATTCGCCTAGTTGTTTTTTAAACTCGACCGATGCCATAGCTGTTTGAAACGGTGCGCTAATACTGCTCCACTGGTTGCGGTACATGAGGCCCATTCTATAGTCGCCGTTATAAATGCCTGTGAGTGCAGGGTTGCGCAACATGCTCACTTCGTAAAATTGGGAGAAGTGAATATCCTGCGCTTGCAACTTGTAGCAATGGGCTATTAAAAAAGCTGACGTAATGGCTATAATTTTTGTTGCTATCCGATTCATTGTTTTCTTTTTTAGGTGGGGCTTTTATTTATCGAATGAGCGTAATGTCGCCTTTTAAAAATACTATTTCTCCATTGTCGCAAGTGGCTTCCAGGGTATAGACAAAGGTGTCTGAGCCTAAAGTGGTACCGCCGAAACTGCCGTCCCAGCCTTGCTCTCGGACATTTATATCTATGTTGGTACGTTCAAAAACTTTTTGTCCCCAACGGTTATACACGATGAACGATTTTATTTTACCTACACCTGTACCTTGAGGAAAGAAATAGTCGTTTTGTCCGTCGCCATTGGGTGTAAAGGTGTTGGGGATGAAGAGTTGGCTTTGATCGCAAAAGACCACAATATTTACTTGGTCGGTGTCGGAGCATCCAAAATCAGAAGTTACCTTCAGCGTGTACAATGTAGTTTTGGTAGCCGTTGTTTTAGGGTTGGGGCAGTTTGCGCAACTCAATGCGGTATCGGGCCACCAAAGGTAATCCTTGATATTAGTACCCGTACCCAATAGTTGTACGGCTGTGCCTGCAAGTACGCGTTGGTCGGCACCAGCATCTACTATTGGTAGTGGGTGCACTGTTACTTTTATAAAACCCGTATCGGG
>JADLEN010000317.1 GCA_020846105.1 Chitinophagaceae bacterium
ATTGCATACTTTGGTTGGCGTGGTGTATGCATAGTTCGCCACCATCACCGCTTTCCCAGGTATCGTTGAGGTAAAATATCATCGAGAATTTGCGCTTATCGTTGCTGCGAAACTGGTCGAGATGGCGGGTGTAAAAGCTGCCAATGTCGTAATGGGCATAGTGAAACTCGTAGTTGCGGATGCTGGTAAAACAGTTTTTGTTGAGGTGCAGAACGAACGCATCTATTAGGTCTAAAAAATGGTTTTCGGAAGGGTTGTTGTGGCTTCTATCTAGCCAATAGATTTGGTCGCTGCGCACTTCCAAGTTGTGTACTACGGCATTATTGCTAGTGCCTGCAGCTTGCAGTGCATCATTGGCTATGAGCACGGCGATGTTGCCTTTGAGTTGTAAGATGTGTGTGGAGGATAAAAAATTATCGCTAAGCCCAAGCTCGTTATCGATGAAACTATTGATGAGTTCATCAAATGCTTTTTCCAAAAAAAAATAATTATTCTGTAAAAACATTTCTACAACGGAGGGAAGGTAGGCTTAATAAAATCAGAAGGGCTTAATTTTTTTTTAGCCCTCCGATTAAGTGGTTTGTGCAGTTGAGTATCGGCGACACCCCCAAGAAAAAAACAAACGCCACTCCTAAGGATAAGAGCGGCGCTGTAGATGGAAAAACTTTTAAAAACTTATTTGCTGATGAGCAATTTACGGGTGGCAATTAACTGTCCGTCTTGTACTATTTGTACAAAATACATCCCGCTTGCAAAAGCATTTACATCAATGTTCATCGTGCTATTGCTTGCTTTGTTGTCAAAGACAGAAACGCCCAATGTGTTGATGATGTTGATGCTTTGACCTTTTGAAAGGTTGCTGATAACCACAACATTATTTGCAGGATTTGGGTAGATGCTGATATTGCTTGCCATTGCCGACGCGGCAATGCCTGTACCAATTGCCGATACACAATCTGAAGTATCTACACAGCCAGTACCATTGGTGATGATAACTGCGTAGCTGCCTGAATTGGTGGGGGTATAGTTTTGAGCAGTTGCACCCGCAATAGTAGCATAGCTAGGGCAATTTACCCATTGGTAGCTAGCGCCAGCCATGTTGGCACTAATGGTACTACCCGTTAGCGTGGTTGTTTTGTTGATGATGCATTGACCGATTTTGTGTACGAAAATATCGTTTGCACCAGCAGCTGTAAGGTTTGTTGTGGCTGCGCTAGGGTCGAAATCGCAAGTGCCATTGTAGCTACCTGTAGTATATACACTAGCATCTCTGCTCACTGCAATTCCGTTGCCATTTTCTGCGCTTGTGCTTCCGAAGCTTACTGCCCAGCTATAATTTCCTGCACTGTCTAGTTTAGAAACAAAAACGTCTGTACTGCCTACGCTTATAAGGTTGGCGGTACCCGAGCTTGGGTCGAAATCTTGTGTGCCATCAAATTCGCCTACCGTATAAACGCTACCAAAAGTATCTACAGCAACAGCTTTGCTACGCTCGGCAGTGCCGCTTGAGCCTATTTTTTTTGCCCAAACAAAATCACCATTGTTGTTTAGCTTTGAGACAGCAACTTTTCCTGAGCCTGTAATATTAAAGATTCCGCTACTTGGGTCGAAGTCGGTGTTGTTATCGTAACGAGCAGTATAGACAATGTTGCCCCAATTGTCGGTGGTGAGAAATTCGAGATATTCAGAGCCTGTACCACCAATTTGTTTTGCCCACTGCATTAGGCCCATACTGTTGAATTTGGTAACGAAGATATCGCTGCCGCCAAAAGATGTTAAGGTACTAATGGCTGCTGCAGGATCAAAATCTACTAAGCCAGCAAATGAACCACCAATTATTGGGTTGCCCAATTGGTCAAGTGCAATACTCACACCACCATCGGAACCTATGCCGCCAATAGAGTGTGCCCATTCGTAATTGCCGTCTTTGTCTAGTTTAGAGATAAAGATATCTGACAAGCCAACAGCACCTAGCGTGGCGGTTCCTGTACCTGGGTTGTAATCTCCCGTACCTGCAAAGTTACCGGTAGTATATACATAGCCATCTTTGTCTACAGCTATACCAAAACCAAGGTCGGCACTGAGGCCACCCATACTTTTGGCCCAAACTAGATTGCCCGATGAGGTTTCGTATTTGCCTACAAAAACATCGCCAAGGCCAGACGATGTGAGGTTAAGCGTCGTTCCGCCCGCAGGGTCAAAATCGCAAGTTTGGTTGTAGTTGCCGGTGATGTACACATAATCTTTGTCCACAGCTATGCCACGTACAAGGTCGTCGCTCACTCCGCCTATTTGCTTGGCCCATACTAGTGTACCAGATGCATCGTGCTTGGTGATGAATACGTCGTTTGCGCCTTTAGATGCGATGACAATAGGAACAGATGCATCGAAAGTAGTGGTGCCAGAAAAATTGCCAGTAGTGTATACATTGCCAGCACTATCTACTGTAATGGCATTACCACTTTCGTTGTTGGTGCCGCCCATACTTTGCGCCCACTGATATTTTGGGCTTTGCGCTTGTGTAGCCATTGCACTTATAGCAAGTGATGCTGAGAGTAATATTCTTTTCATAAACTTTAGTTTTTTAATGTTGCTGCAAATTGCGCCCAAAAGGTTTTTGATTTTGAGCCGTTTTATAAAAAGGTATTCTGGCTATACGAAAAGGGATTACTAATTTAGTACCAACAAAAAGAAAGTGCCCTAAAATCGAATGACTTTAGGGCGCTTTGAAAATTATTGTAGCCTTCCTAACAAAAAAATAGCGAAAAACATATCAGAAGTTGAAGTATCATTAAGAATCAAGGCCTGAAAAATTTGAAATTTTAAGACCTTTGACAATGTTTGAATTCCATCTTATTCTGGCATTAAAACAAATAGAAATAAGAATACATCTATTAGGTCTATGAAATGGTTTTCCCAAGGGTGGTTGTGGCTTCTATCGCTGCCAAAAGGTTTGTGAGCTATGTGTATTGTTGCTACATCTGTAGTAGGGTTAGATTGTTCCACTGTACAATAATGAATACGTCGCGCATATATTGAATGGCACTATACCCGAAGACAATTTTTATCGGTGCACGAATTTAAAGACCCATGAGGCAATACAACTATTGTAGAATATTGGGATGACAGTTCAGACCAATACTGGCTTCTTCCAAAATCTACAACTGATGCAATTGACAATGAAAGCACCGTCGATGCATAAGATTGGCGCATTTTACAGCCTACAGCTATGACGGATGCTAACGATAACATCAGCAAAATTATATACGATGCCCTTGGTAAGCCTGTGGCAATGGCGATAAATGGAAAAGGAACAGAAGGCGACAACCTTACAGGCCTAAATATTGAAGACTACACTGTGCAAGAAGATTTTTGGGACGACCCTGAAATATATGCTGCAAGCTTGTTGGGCAATGCTACAATGCGTTGTGTGTACCAGCAACAACAACAGCAAATCTATAAGATAAAGCAACAAATGGACAGGCTCGAAGAACGCTTTATAATGGAAGAAATAGACAAAGAAATGTTTGCAAAATACAAGCAGAAATTCACCACAGAACGCCACCAAATAGAGCAAGAAATGGCGAAAAGTACAAATAGGGTGTCGAACCTCGATAAATGCATTGAAATGGCAATTCAATTTTCTGCGAAACTACCGTCAATGTGGGGTTTGGGCGGATATGAGTCAAAACAAAAGCTACAATATCTGCTCTTTCCCGAAGGTGTTGTCTATGATAAGAAAAGCGACCATTGTCGAACCCCAAGAGTAAATGCAGTATTTGGCTACATCGCAGCAATATCAAGCCTTTCAGACAAAAAAATAACGGGAAACATTTCAGATGATGAAGATGTTTCCCGTTTGGTAGCGAGGTCAGGGATCGAACCTGAGACCTTTGGGTTATGAGCCCAACGAGCTACCGCTGCTCTACCTCGCGATGTGGGTGCAAAGGTATGTGTATAAATTGGTTCTGCAAAATAATTTTAAATATTTGTCCAAATTAAAAGAGAGTAAGGTTAAATTTGCATTATGTCTGTAGCACACAAAGCTGGTTTTGTCAATATTTTCGGTCCGCCAAATGCGGGCAAATCTACATTACTCAATGCCTTGCTTGGCGAGTACCTCGTTATCACCTCGGCCAAGGTACAAACAACTAGGCATAGAATATTAGGTATCCTTACTGAGCCTGATTATCAAATAGTATTCTCGGATACACCGGGCATAATAGAACCCAAGTATGAGCTACACAAAAAAATGATGTTGCAGGTAAAGAGTGCCCTTGAAGATGCCGATGTGGCCATTCTAATGCATGACATTACCCAACCACTCGAAGAAATAGAAGCTATAGCTAGCGGGCTAAAGCTAAAAGTGCCTACAATACTACTGCTCAACAAAAGTGACCTACTAGCAGATAAAAAAGAAGTAACTGAAAGA
>JADLEN010000318.1 GCA_020846105.1 Chitinophagaceae bacterium
CGCCTTGCCGAAGCAGAAATGCCAGGCTTGATGGCTATCCGTGAAGAATATGGTGCTAGCCAACCACTGAAAGGGGCGCGTATTGCTGGTTGCTTGCACATGACTATTCAAACAGCTGTGTTGATTGAAACATTGACTGCGCTTGGTGCTGAGGTTAAATGGAGTTCTTGTAACATTTTTTCTACCCAAGACCAAGCTGCTGCTGCAATAGCTGCGACTGGGGTGGGTGTTTTTGCATGGAAAGGACAAACACAAGAAGAGTCTGATTGGTGTATCGAGCAAACACTATTTTTTGGTAGCGAAGACCGTCCTTTGAATATGATTTTGGACGATGGTGGTGACCTTACCAATATGGTTTTCGATCAATATCCTGAGTTGATTTCGCACATTAAAGGCCTTAGCGAAGAAACAACAACTGGTGTTCACCGTCTTTATGAGCGTATGGCCAATGGTACTTTGCCAATGCCTGCTATCAATGTAAATGACAGCGTTACTAAATCGAAATTTGATAACAAATATGGTTGCCAAGAAAGTTTGGTAGATGCTATCCGTCGTGCAACTGATGTGATGATGGCTGGTAAAATAGCTGTTGTAGGTGGCTACGGCGATGTGGGCAAAGGCTCTGCAATGAGTCTTCGTGGTGCTGGTGCTCGTGTTATAGTTACCGAAATAGACCCAATATGTGCGCTACAAGCGGCTATGGACGGTTTTAGTGTAATGCCAATGATCGAAGCTGTGAAAGTTGCCGACATCATTGTTACTGCTTCTGGTTGTCGCGATTTGATAACTGGCGAGCATTTTAAATTAATGAAGGACAAAGCAATTGTTTGTAACATCGGTCATTTCGATATTGAGATAGATATGGACTGGATGAACAAAAATTATGGTCATACAAAAGATACCATCAAGCCACAAGTAGATTTGTACAATGTGGATGGCAACGATATTATTGTACTTGCCGAAGGTCGTTTGGTAAATTTGGGATGCGCTACAGGTCACCCAAGTTTTGTGATGAGTGCGAGCTTTACCAACCAAGTGCTTGCGCAGCTTGAGATTTGGAACAACCATGAAAGTTACAAAAACGAAGTTTATGTACTTCCAAAACACCTCGACGAAAAAGTTGCTCGTTTGCACCTTGGAAAAATTGGTGTTAAATTAGACGTGCTTTCTGATGTACAATCTAAATATCTAGGTATACCCAAAGAAGGGCCATTTAAGAGCGATATGTACCGCTACTAAATTGTTTACCTGAATAATAATAGAATCCCACAAGCACGTTGTTTTGTGGGATTTTTTTCTTTAGCAATCTATTACCTCTTGATAATCTGATTGCCACTTTATAAGCAGCCTAATTGCCTATCTTCGCCAGAATAAAAACAAGTACACAAAAATGAAATTAGCACTCAAAAGACCATTGGTATTTTTTGACCTTGAAACTACGGGTACCGATACTGCAAAAGACCGCATTGTGGAACTTGCATTTATAAAAGTAAACGTGGATGGCAGCCGCGAAAAATATGTAAAACGTATCAACCCACAAATGCCTATTCCTGCAGAGGTGTCTGCAATTCATGGTATTTACGATGCCGATGTTGCCACTGCGCCCACCTTTAAGCAAATAGGTCACGAGCTTAATAATTGGATTAAAGGTTGCGATTTTGGCGGTTATAATTCTGCAAGGTTCGACTTGCCCTTGCTTGCCGAAGAGTTTTTGCGCTCGGGTATCGATGTCGATTTTACAGAGCGAGCAATGGTAGATGTGCAACAAATATTTTTCAAAATGGAGCAGCGCACGCTAAGTGCTGCGTTGGCTTTTTACTGTGGCAAAACAATAGAAAATGCCCATAGTGCAGAAGCTGATATTGAAGCTACTATTGAAGTTTTTGAAGCTCAATTAGCGCGTTATTCCGATTTGCCCAATGATACACAAGGCATTCAGAATTTTGCTGGTACTAATGACCTAGTAGATTATGCCCGCCGAATGGTAATTAAAGACGGAGCACCAATTTTTAATTTTGGAAAGCATAAAGGGAAAGGCGTAAAAGAGGTGTTGCAAAAAGAGCCTAGCTACTATGATTGGATAATGAATGCAGATTTTGCATTGCATACAAAGCAAAAGCTTTCTGAAATTTACAACCAAATGAAATTGGGTAAACTCAATCGTTAAATACTAATGCTGATTTCAATTATTTGGTAAAATAAATAGAATATCTGTTTCTGATGTTCGTAGCCCAAAGTAATTTATTATTTTGCTGCGATTTTTAAATAAGCACTTTGGACAAACTAGTCATCATACCCACCTACAACGAGAAGGAAAATATAGAAAAGATTATCCGCAAAGTAATGTCGCTAGACGGCGCCTTTCATATACTTATAGTAGATGATGGCTCGCCAGATGGCACTGCAGATATTGTTCGTGATTTACAAACAAGTTTTCCTCAATCACTACATATCGTTTGTCGCAGTGGCAAGCTAGGTTTGGGTACTGCCTATATCTTTGGCTTTAAATGGGCATTGGAAAAAGGTTATAATTATATCTTCGAAATGGATGCCGATTTTTCGCATAATCCTGATGATTTGATAAGGCTATACGATGCCTGTGCAAATGGTGGTGCCGACTTGGCTGTAGGCTCTCGGTACGTGAAAGGCGGCAAGCTAGTGAATTGGCCCCTTGATAGAAAGTTAATTTCAAAAGGCGGTGCATTTTATACCAAGCTCATTACTTGGATGCCTGTTAACGACCCTACTGCTGGCTTTATTTGTTACAAGAAAGAAGTCCTCCAAAAAATACCACTTGATAATGTTCAGTTTGTAGGTTACGCATTTCAGGTCGAGATGAAATATCGTGCTTGGAAGCTTGGGTTCAAAATAAAAGAGGTTCCAATAACATTTATGGACCGTACAGAAGGTACATCCAAAATGAGCTCTAACATTGTGAAAGAGGCAATGCTTGGCGTTTGGAAAATGAGGAATTTTTAGGAAATATAAGAAGCCACAATTTGCTAAATTGTGGCTTTTGTTTTATTCAAAATTTGTTGCAAAAAATACCAACTCTATTTGCAATAGGGGAGCATTTCTTCCAATATATTTCTTTCGTTGCTTAGTCGCGGCACTTTGTGTTGGCCACCTAATTTTTTCTTGTCTTTTAGCCACTGTCCAAATCCACCACTAGGCATTTGGTGTACAATAGGCATTCTTAGCGCTATGTCTTTATGGCGCTTGGCTTCATAGTCCGAGTTGATACTTTTAAGTGAATCGTCCAATTCTTTCGTAAAGTCTGCAAGACTGCAAGGCAATTTTTCAAATTCGATAATCCATTCATGCGCACCATTGCTTTTGTCTGTCATGTACACTGGTGCAGCGCTATAATCATTCACCACAGCACCCGTATTTTTGCAAGCAGTAGCAATAGCGTTATCCGCATTTTCTACTATTACTTCTTCGCCAAAAGCATTCAGAAAAAAACTTGTTCTTCCTGTTATTTTTATCCTGAAAGGTGAGCGGGTGGTAAACTGTACAGTATCACCTATTACATATCGCCAAAGACCAGCATTGGTGCTAATAACGATAGCATAATTTGTGTTTAGTTTTACCTCTTTTAGGGTATGTACTTGCGGGTTATCATTGCCAAATTCATCCATTGGGATAAACTCGTAAAAGATACCGTGATTAAGCAATAGTAACATGCCATCTTCATCTTCCAAATCTTGCGATGCAAAAAAACCTTCCGAAGCGTTGTAAGAATCAATGTAATGCATCTGAGGTGATGGGATGTATTGCATAAACTGCTCCTTGTAGGGCTTAAAACTTACTCCACCGTGCAGATACAGTTCCAAATTGGGCCATACCTCAAGAATATTTTTAGCACCAGTAATTTCTAATATCCTTTTAAACAAAACAATGGTCCATGTAGGCACTCCAGTAATAAAAGTTACATTTTCGTGGATGGTGCTCTGGGCTATCATTTCTATTTTCTCTTCCCATTCTTCCATCAATGCTATTGAAAGATCGGGAGTGCGCAAAAACTGTCCTGTCCAAGGCATGTTTTGCATCATTACGGCAGAGAGGTCTCCATAAAAAGTATCTTCATTCAGCTGATTGAGCTGATGACTACCACCTATTACTAAGCATTTGCCGGAAGTAATTTTAGATTCAGGGTAGCGCGATAAATAAAGCGTAATGGCATCTTTGCCACTTTTAAAATGGTTGTCGTCAAGCGATTCTTTAGATACAGGTATAAACTTACTTTTATCTGAAGTGGTGCCACTACTTTTGGCAAACCATGTAATCTCAGAAGGCCAAAGTAAATTTTGCTCGCCCTCAAGAA
>JADLEN010000319.1 GCA_020846105.1 Chitinophagaceae bacterium
AAAAGAAAAAAACATTTGGAGAAAAGAAAAGTTCTATTACCTTTGCAATCCCAAACGGGAACAAAACAACGTTCTTTTAAACAATTACAAATGCGAAAGTAGCTCAGCTGGTAGAGCACAACCTTGCCAAGGTTGGGGTCGCGCGTTCGAATCGCGTCTTTCGCTCCAAAGCAAAAACGTCCAGACCACACAAATACGGTTTGGATTTTTTGTTTCTATTATAAGCAGCTAATACCTTAGTTTTACTGCTTATAAGCTACCAAGCCCTGGTGGTGAAATTGGTAGACACGCAGGACTTAAAATCCTGTTGGCAGCAATGTCAGTGCGGGTTCAAGTCCCGCCTGGGGCACAGATTAAAAGCCGTTCTTTCTCGAGAACGGCTTTTTTACTTAGGCAGCATTGCCACTTGGCAGTTTTCAAAACTTCTTTCTTGGGCGCGTAAGCCTTTCTTACCATCCTAAGGCATGGGGCGCTATGTGCCCTAGGCTGCTATCTATACTTGCTGTGGGCTAGGATTAATAAAGCATGTGGCGCTGCACATAAGCGCAGCGGGGCACGAAACGTATAGGCTACTTGTGCTACCCTTGCTTACTATTGGCGATTTTTTGATAAATACCTTTGATGCTAACAATATTGAGCGGAAACTCTAAAATAATATGTAGGAAGCTTAGGAAAAACAAAGCTATGAGACCCACTTTATAGTCGTATAGGTATAGCAATACGGAGCCAAGCCATAGTGCAAGGATAATAAACAAGCGTGACTTAGGTACTGCCTTATTCCAACCTATTATAGACGTTTTTGAAAACCAATTGAGGTAATGGTAGGTATAACAAAAGGCTATGAGTATCTGTATTTTGATGCCTAGACTAGTGTTTAGGTGTAGGCTTTCGCTATCGCTGGCGCCCATAATACGGGCTATATAAATATTTAGCGCATCTAGATTGGTGTTGGAGTAATTGGTTTTGGTAGTGGCAGATAATACATAGTCTGCCGAATGGATGTTGAGATTGAAAATAAAAAAAGGTACAATAATGAGCAAGGCTATGGCTACGATGCCCGGTGTGCTTTTATTATTAATAGTGCCAAACACCATAAACAATAAGGTGAATAGGTAGATGTGCACCAACGTGGGGATGAAAATAGTAACTACAATGGAGGATAGTGGTACATACCGGAGTATGAAGAAACTAATAAACACACTAGCCAAAAAGAATATGGCAATATGCCGCTTTTGCTGAAAATGAACCAAGCCAATGGCAAATAACAAGGAGGTGAGTATCAGGATACCCACATTGTCTGTCAGCCAATTTTTCATATCCATCACAATGGCATATGCTCCCAAACCAGATAGCAACGACAAACCCAATATTGTAGGCGCCGATATGGCTATGGTGAGGAGCAAAAAGAGCCATATCCATTCTTGTTTTTTTACAAAAAAGGATTTTGATTTCAACCAATTTATTTCGGTCAAATAGTGGAGCGGCCCCAAGAATGCGTAGGAAAATAGAAATAGCTCGAAGGGCAATTTTATGGCTAGCCATAATGAAAGGACTATGAGCAGAATGTTGAGCTGATCTATTTTGGTTGTTGTCATGTTGCTGGTGTTTTTGGGCTATGGTATGGGCAAATGTGGTGGGATGTAATTTATAGTGTTTTGCAGATAGGGGCCTATGATGCGCATAGTACCAAATGGGCGATGATGGGTTGTAAAAATAATTTAATTGGTGAATAGTTGTTTGTTTTTTATAGTGGGGCTGGGCACTGGCATTAAGTGGCTTGCGCTTGAAGAAAGATGTATTGTTGCGCCTATGCCTTTTGCTGAAGCAAAGATAATACACGTCTGTTGCGCTAGGAAAGGTTGGCACTTTGTGTAGCTGCGCTTACACGTTTTGTAAAAAAAAGCGCTACTTTATTTTGCGTGCTTCGCAACGATGGTTTGGTGATGCAGTATTTTTTTTCCCGAAAAACCTTAAAGACCACCTATAGTGAATGATAGAGCGCTTAAGGTGGTATAGATACGTTGCTATTTGAGGCTTATACGATGCTATGTAAGTTTTTTGCTGACCGAAGCAAGATTTACACAGACCGAAGCAAGATAGATGCGGACCGAAGTAAGATTTATACTGACCGAAGCAAGATAGATGCTGACCGAAGTAAGATAGATGCTGACCGAAGTAAGATAGATGCTGACCGAAGTAAGATTTATACAGACCGAAGTAAGATTTATACAGACCGAAGCAAGATTTATGCTGACCGAAGTAAGATTTACACTGACCGAAGTAAGATTTATGCGACACTAAGGAAAATTTATAGGTCACAAAGGCAGCTTTGGATGGTTTTGTGGGTGGCTAGGGTGGTTTTGGAGGCGCTCCGCCATTTGGGCGGCCTGCTACTAAGTATTGGCTGGGTATAATATTTATGGGAAAATGGGGCACGAAGAGTAGCAGCCTCGAAAGTGTGAGTGATAGCAGCGCCCGTCCGCGCGGAAAAAGACATGTTGGGACGGGGATATCCTTTTGCCTTTTTCTGGCAAAAGACAGCAGCAAAACCAAGTAAGAGCAAAATACTTTTCCTTTGTGAAGGTTACGTACGAAGTGAGCCCGGCGCCGAGCGCAGCATCGGCAACACGCCCAAGAATAAAAAAAAAAGTGCTACTTTGGGGCTTATAATTATGAATTATCTAGGACACGCTGTATTATCGATGGGGGATGCTGAGCTACTTTGTGGCAATATGATGGGCGATTTTGTGAAAGGTGGCCGTGCCAATATTGAGCGTTATGCGCCGGGTATACAGCGGGGCTTGTGGCTGCATAGGCACATAGATACTTTTACGGATGGGCACGAGGCGATACGGGAGGCGAAGCGAATTTTCAGCCCGGTGTATGGCTTGTATGCTGGGGCTGTGGTAGATACGGTGATGGACTTTTTTGTGGGTAACGATGAAGCTTTGTTTGCCAGCGATGAGGCGCTAGAGGCTTTTGCGCAAGAGGTATATGAGCGCTTGGGTGGCTTGCAGGCTAGTTTTGCGCCGGGTTTCGAGCCTTATTACCTAAGCATGCTGCAGCACAACTGGCTAGCGCAGTATAGGTATGAGCATGGCTTGCGGCAGGCGCTAAATGGGCTTATGCGCAAAGCCCGCCATATAGCAGAGATGGATACTGCCTATACCCTATTGATGGATAATAGAGTGCTGCTGGGGGCATTGTATGGTGTATTTATAAAAGATGTTTTTAATTTTGTAAAAAACGACCTTGGGCGGGGATAAACGAAAATGCAAACTTATATTTGCAGCTACTGATTGGTGACAATGATTTTTTGCTAGATACTAAGAATGAATATTATTTTGAAAAGAACTGCTTTTATATCCGTAATACTGGCTGGGCTGCTGATGGCCTGCCAATCCACCCACGAAAAGGTGGTGGCTAAGCCCAATTTTGGACTGCCGCCTATAGAAATGGGTGCTATACAACTAAGCTATACCGATACGAATAGTGCCGAGTGGAAGGTGGTGGCCCGCAAGCTAGACTCTTTTTATAACCTACAGATGCGCGCCGGATTTAACGGTAGTGTGCTGGTGGGCTACAAGGGGCAGATACTGTATGAAAAATATATAGGCTATAGCAATAAGGCCGAGGGCACTATGCTAGGGCCCAACAATGCGGTGCAGCTGGCATCGGTAAGCAAGACGCTTACGGGCGCGGCGGTGCTGTACTTGTATCAAAACAAATATTTGGATATAGACAAGGAGGTGAGCACTTATATCAAGTCGTTTCCGTACGAGGGTATTACGTTGCGTATGTTGCTAAACCATCGCTCTGGTCTGAGCAATTATTGGAGCTGGTTGCCGGCGTTTTATAAAAGCAAAGCGCCTATAAGCAACGACGAGGTGATACAACTAATGGCGAAGCATAAGCCAAGGCTTAGTTTCAAACCCAATGCAAGGTTTACGTATTGCAACACCAACTACCTATTGCTGGCTAGTATTGTAGAAGAGGTAACAGAGATGAGTTTCGACAAGTTTATGAAAACATATTTCTTTGACCCAATAGGCATGAAAAACAGTTTTGTGTTTAATGCGCAACTAGGGCTACCGGCTACTGCTACGCAAAGCTATCAGGGTGGCTACGCTATTTTCCCCAATGATTACAGAGATGGTGTGTATGGCGATAAAGGCATTTATAGTA
>JADLEN010000320.1 GCA_020846105.1 Chitinophagaceae bacterium
AAAACGCGATAGGAATTTTAGTTTGCGAAGAAAATAAAAACTACTCTAAGAGTCTGTTAAGCTTTTATACAAATCTAGCAATGAGCTAATGTCTTCTACCCACTCTTCGGAGAATGGAATTATTTTTTTTGTACGACTTGCTTTTACATCATCACCTAGTTTTGCCGCTATTTTTTTGTCACCCATTATTACAATGTCAGCGTATTTGGCGCCGCCAAGTGTAAGCGCAGCGTTTGTTCGGTCCTTAAATAGGTCCAGATCTTTTTCTTTGATATCTGTACTAATCATTGCTTTCTTTACAAATTGATCGTTTAGTTTTTCTTTAAATTGATCGGTCTGTGCAGTGAAAATAGTTTTTGTGAAACTGAAAACAGGTTCTTTTTTATAGGTGGTTTTTATGTACAAGGGTATTAATGAAGACATCCACCCATGACAATGAATAACATTTGGAGGCCATCCAAATTTTTTCACAGTTTCTAATGCACTTTTGCTAAAAAACACGGCACGGTCAGCATTGTCGGCATAAAATTTTTCTTGCTCATCACGGAAAGTAAATTTGCGTTTGAAGTAATCATCATTATCCATGAAATATACTTGCAAGCGTGCATTGGGCAATGATGCCACTTTTATGATTAATGGATAGTCATCTTTGTCTACAATGATATTAATACCTGAAAGGCGCACTACTTCGTGCAATTTGTGTCTCCGCTCATTGATTACTCCAAAACGAGGCATTATTATCCTTATTTCTATACCTGCTTCAAAAGTTTTAATGGCTAATTGGTTAAGCACATTGGCAAATTCTGAAAGTTCGAGATAAGGAGAAAGTTCGTTACAGATAATAAGTATTCGTTTTTTTGTATCAACAGTCATGCTAGAAATTTAAGTGAAATTGACTTTCCTAATCAAAGGATTTTTTTTATTAAGGCTGCAAAATTACTAAAATATTAATTCGAAAATGGTTTTATTTGCAGCTTCTTAACTATTTTGGGCATTTATGATAATCTTCAAGACGATAAAAGACATCAAAGAATATTTGGCGTTTCAGCGAAATAACGCAGTTAAAATTGGCTTTATTCCCACCATGGGGGCGCTACACCAAGGGCATATTTCATTGGTAGATGAGGCGCGCAAAGTTAATGCTTTTACAGTGTGTAGTATTTTTGTAAATCCTGCCCAATTCAACGACAGTAGCGACTTTGATAAATATCCAAGTACTGTGAATGAGGATATACTACTCTTAGAGAAAGCCCAATGTGATGTGCTTTTTTTGCCATCGGTATCTGAAATATATCCGGAGGGTAGTGCTCATACAAAGGATTACCATTTCGGCACTTTAGAAACAGTATTTGAGGGTGCAATGAGACCTGGACATTTTAACGGAGTCGGCAAAGTTGTTGCTATTTTATTGCAAATAATACAGCCAAATCTGCTATTTATGGGCAGTAAAGATTTTCAACAATGCCTTGTGGTGCAAGATTTATGCAAGCAAATGGGTATAAATAATAGCACAAAATTTGTAGCCTGCGCCACCCAAAGAGAGCCCGATGGACTAGCAATGAGCTCGCGAAATAGAAGGCTGAATGAATCGCAAAGAGCCATTGCAGGCATCATTTATCAATGCCTAGTGTCTATCCAAGGAAAAGCGCTTATTGGTGCATCTTTTGCTATAGTAAAGAAAGAATGTATAGACCTTCTTACTGCAAAAAATATACATCCAGAATACATAAGTATAGCTAATGCAGATACCTTGGAGGAGCTTTCTGAATATGATTTGCGTATTAAAATGGTCGTATTAATTGCTGCTCGCTTGGGCGATATTCGCCTTATAGACAACTTGGTAATTAATCCATAATTACCTTCAAAATAATTTCGTTTATGAATAAGGTTTGCCTATTTTCTATACTTGCTATGATGCCATTTGTAGCAGAAGCACAAGAGCTTGAATCATCAAAAAATAACTTTCAAAAAAACTTAAGCGAGGTTGTAATCTCAGGTAATATTTTCCCTGAAAAGAAAAAATATGTTGTTCAGAAAATTGATGTAATAACATCAAAACAAATGAGCGAAATGAACGCACAATCGATGGCCGATGTGTTGCTAAATACTGGTGGTGTATTTGTACAGAAAAGCCAGCAAGGCGGTGGCAGCCCTGTTGTTAGGGGCTTTGAAGCAAGTCGTATTCAGCTCAATATTGACGGTATTCGCTATAACAATGCAATTTTTCGTTCGGGTCATTTGCAAAATATAATAGCTGTAGATAACAATATGCTAGAACGGGTAGAGGTACTCAATGGGCCCGCCTCCACGATACATGGTAGCGATGCCCTAGGTGGAGTGATACTGATGAAAACAAAAGACCCAATTTTGGGCAAAACCCGCAAAATTGAAATTACGGGGGCAAATGCCCTGGTGCGTTATGCTTCTGTAAATAGAGAGCAAACCACAAGTGCGGGAATAAGTTTTGGCAATAACAAATTTGCATCTTATTCGCACCTTACTTTTTCACAGTTCGATGATTTGACCCAAGGTAGAAATGGCGCAGATAGTATCACTAAAATTTGGAAAAAAAGCTATATTGCTCAGCGTATTAATGGTGTGGACTCAATGGTCAAAAATTCTAAGCCTTACAAGCAAGTAGGTACTGGATATAGCCAACTAGATTTGTTACAGAAATTCACCTTTGCCCCAAACAAGCATACCAAGCATAGTGTCAATTTGCAACTCTCTAATTCTAGCGATATTCCAAGATACGATAGACTTACCGAAACCGATGCTGCAGGTGTACTCAAAAATGCAGAATGGTATTATGGGCCTCAAGTGCGCAGCTTGGCAGCTTACAAATTTGAGGCTGTAAAATTGCGTGGTTTTTTTGATGATTTTGCTGCCACAATTAGTCACCAATTTTGGAAAGAAAGCCGTAACAACCGCAGCTTTGGCAAGACGATTTTGAACCAGAGAGAAGAGAATGTAAATGCACTAGGCTATAACATTTCGGCAAGAAAAAAAGGCAAAGCACATGAGCTAAGTGTGGGTACAGATGCACAATTCAACTTTTTAAAATCGACTGCGGTAGGTACCGACATCAATACAGGCGTGCAACAAAATATAGACACGCGCTACCCTGATGGCAGCAACAAGATGAACCTGCTTGGCCTATTTGCACAACATACTTTCAAGATAGATGGAGGAAAGGTTGTTATTAACGACGGCATCCGTTTTAATTACAACTACTTACATTCTACCCTTAAAGATACGGCACTACTATTTCACTTTCCGATTACTGATTTTAAGCAAAACAATACTGCACTTACGGGCAATATAGGTGTGGCCTATATGCCACAAAACGACTTAAGGCTTACCGCAAATTTTTCGACTGGTTTTAGAGCGCCCAACTTTGACGATATGACCAAAATATTTGAGTCGAACAAAAACCAATTGATAGTACCAAACCCTACTCTGAAGCCAGAATACACCCAAAATTATGAGCTAGGTTTTCAATACAAAAAAGGCAATTCTTATCTAAGTGGTAATGCTTTTTATACCAGTTTTACCAACGCAATTGTGACTGATTTTTTTCAGTACAAGGGTGCCGATTCTACATTTTATAATGGAAATATGACACGTGTATTTGCTAGCCAAAATAAGGCAAAAGCGTTTATATACGGTGCAGGGCTAGATGCCAAAGTGAGTGCAACGGAACATTTCAGCATGTTTGCTTCAATTAACTATACCTACGGCCGGTACGATAATGATACCGCACTAGTTCCTTTAGACCATATTGCACCCATATTTGGAAGAATAGGAGTGCGGTATGCCGAGGAAAAATGGTACACAGAATTGTATAGTTTGTATAATGGCAAAAAGAAATTGGCCGACTATAACCCTGGCGGCGAAGACAATCTAGTATATGCTACACCGCAGGGAATGCCAAGTTGGTACACCGTAAATTTAAGAGTAGGCGTCAATGTAATTTCACATTTGAATATGCAAATGGGCATTGAAAATATTTTGGATAAAAACTATCGTTATTTTGGCTCGGGAGTTAGTGCTCCTGGTCGAAACTTAGTAATAGCCATGCGCTACCAATTTTAGATTATTTATACAACGTACTTTCTTGTTTTCAAAAAATAGAGTTTTGATACTTTGTCCGAGCGCCATTTTTTGCATTGTGTGTTTTATTTGGATTTTTATTTGCTTTTAAATTCAAGTATTAACTGCAATAGAAGTAGGGGGCATATTTCAGCAAATGAGTACATTAGGCCAATAATTTTCAATTTCCTTTTGCTGATAATTTTTATCTTCTACCTTTGACCAAAATTAAGAAGAAGATGCGCCAAAATTGGTGGAAAATACTGTCCGTCCTTTTATTATTTTATACATTATTTGCAGGTCTACTTGGCGATGTGCCGGCTCGTGATATTCTTAACGAGACTATACGCAATTTGTACTTTCATGTGCCTATGTGGTTTACGATGATTGTGCTATTTGGGGCATCTGCTTACAAATCAATAATGTACTTACGCACCAATGATATCAATTATGATACCAACTCTTCGTCATTGGCATATACAGGTATCTTTTTTAGTGTATTGGGTATGCTTACAGGTATGGAGTGGGCCCAATATACTTGGGGAGCAGCTTGGAGCAATGACCCCAAACAGCTAGGCACTGCATTGTGCATGCTTACTTATTTTGCATATTGGGTGTTGCGTAGTGGTATTAAAGATGATGAGAAACGAGCCAAAATTAGTTCGGTATACAATATTTTCATTTTTGCACTAATGATACCTTTAATATTTATTCTACCAAGGATGGTAGATTCATTGCACCCAGGCAATGGCGGCAATCCAGCCTTCAGCAATTATGATTTGGATAGTAGAATGCGCTTGGTTTTTTATCCTGCAGTTTTAGGCTGGATATTTTTAGGATTTTGGCTAGCCCAATTATTAAACAGAACCGTGCGAATTCAGAAAGAAATAGAGGAAAGAAATACTTACTAATAATCTTAAAATCAATGCTTTATGAAAAGTTTTGTAAAATTTTTATACATCAATCTTTGCTTATTGTTTTTTGCCAACACACTGCACGCACAGGATATGGCTACTGAGATGCGTAGCAATGGTAAAATTTACGTTGTAGTTTTTGTTTTAGCTACTATATTTGCAGGGATTTTTCTTTTCTTGGCGTATCTCGAAAGAAAAATTAAAAAATTAGAATCAAATAAATAACCTCCTTAAACTTACAATTAAACAACAAAACTAAACATGTCAGGAACGTACAGTTTTTTTCAAGGTGTTGAGCGCAATTTTGACAAAGCCTCAGTATACACTCGTTTCGAAAAAGGAATACTCGAGCAAATTAAGGCTTGTAATTCTGTTTACAGAATGAAATTTCCGGTGCGTATCGGAGATCAGGTAGAGGTAATCGAAGCATATAGAGTACAACATTCGCATCACAAACTTCCTTGCAAAGGCGGTATTCGCTACAGCATGGATGTAAATCAAGACGAGGTAATGGCTTTGGCTGCCTTGATGACTTATAAGTGTGCAATTGTAAATGTGCCATTCGGTGGTGCAAAAGGTGGCATTAAAATAGATCCTAAGCGTTATACACCTTTTGAGCTTGAAAAAATAACTCGTAGGTATGCATCTGAACTAGTAAAGAAAAACTTTATAGGTGCAGGTATTGACGTGCCTGCTCCAGATTATGGTACAGGTGCTCGTGAAATGAGCTGGATAGCAGATACTTTCGCTTCTTTAAACCCTGGAGATATTAACGCACTTGGCTGTGTTACAGGTAAGCCTGTAAGCCAGGGTGGTGTTACTGGCCGAACTGAAGCTACAGGATTGGGTATATTTTATGGTGTACGCGAGGTGGTAAATGTGGCTGAAGATATGGACAAAATAGGTCTTTCTACAGGTATCGCTGGAAAACGTGTAGTAATACAAGGTTTAGGAAACGTAGGCTATCATGCAGCTAAATTCTTTTCGGAAGCAGGAGCTATATTAGTAGGCCTTGCCGAATTTGAAGGTGGTATTTTTAGTGAAAAAGGATTGAATTTAGAAGATGTTGTAGCACATAGAAAAACAACTGGTTCTATTCTTGGATTCCCTGGAGCAACAGATATCAGAAACAGTTTGGATACCCTTGAGCTCGATTGTGACATTCTAATACCTGCTGCATTAGAGGCTGTTATTACTGCCGAAAATGCACCGCGCATCAAAGCAAAAATAATAGGTGAAGGTGCAAATGGTCCTTTGACGCCTGATGCCGATATTATTCTTAACGCCAAAGGCACAATTGTAGTGCCAGATATGTACCTCAATGCAGGTGGTGTTACAGTATCTTATTTCGAGTGGTTGAAAAACCTTAGTCACGTACGTTTTGGTCGTCTTGACAAGCGTTTTAGTGAAAATCAAAATGCAAGTATTCTGCAATCTTTCGAAACAATGATTGGTAAAAAAATGGATGAGGCAGAGCGCAAGCAAATTATGCATGGTCCAGACGAGATAGATCTTGTATATTCTGGATTAGAAGATACAATGATAGGGTCTTACCACGAAATTCGTGAATCTTTACTTACCTCTGGCGCTGATGATTTGCGTACCGCAGCATTTGTGGTGTCTATCAACAAAGTAGGTGTAGCTTATGAGCAATTAGGTATCTTCCCATAGTATTGTTCTTTACAAGTTTTATTAAATGCGCTGGAGTATATTGCTTCAGCGCATTTTTTTATCACCAAGCACTAAATTTTTTCAAAAGTCTGTTTGGATAAGTCTTATTGCTTAATTTTACCCAGTGCAATTCCTTTACCCTTTATTTTTTATTGCTGGGCTTAGTTTGCTCATCCCTATTATCATTCACCTGTTCAACCTTCGTAGGTATAAAACAGTTCTGTTTCCGCATACTAGGTTTTTAAAAAGTTTGCAATTGCATTCGCGCAAACAATCACAAGTGCGCTATAAATGGCTGCTAGCAGCACGGTTGTTGTTTTTACTATTCTTAATTATAGCTTTTGCACAACCATTTTTTGCATCCAATCAAAACCAAAAGGCACAGCTCACCGCTATTTATATCGACAATTCCTTGAGTATGTCGTTGCGCAATGGTCAAAGAACTTTATTAGATATTGCGAAGCAAAATGCCAAGCAATTGATATCCCAAAACAATGGGCCTTTTTTGATACTTACCAATGCTAGCCAGCCTTCTAGCTTTTTGCCAGTGAGCAAGCAACAAGCATTGGGTATTATGGACGCTATTGACTTTTCGGGCAATACGAAAACGAGTAGCCAGATTTTTACGTCTTTACAAAACCTAATTGCTCCTGAAAATAGTGGTGCTGTAGCATTTTATTATTTGTCCGACTTTTCTGAAAAAGAATTTCAGCAATCAAAGGCTACTCTTCCGACAAATATTAGCTTCAATGGCGTATATATTGCGCAGCAAAATGCTAGTAATGTATATATCGACACTGCCTTTTTCGAATACCCATACCTACAATTGGGGCTGCCCAATAAGTTGGTGGTGAAATGTAAATATGTCGGTAATAAACCAAAGAGTAGCAGCGTGCTTACACTGAGCGTAAACGACCAGGTGAAGGCTGCGCTCAGCCCAAATTTTACCGCAAAGGGTAGCAGCATTGATACGATTTCTTTTCAGGTTAACGAGCCTATATGGCAAAAAATATTACTGACCATTACAGATGATCATATGCGATTCGACGATAGTTTTTCTATCACGGCACGTAGCGCTAGAGATCTTTCGGTATTGCTGCTCAATGAGTCACAACCCAATTTATATTTGCGTGCAGCACTTGGCTCTTACACTGGGTTTAAGGTTACAGAACAATCTTTGGCTACAATGCCCAAAAACTTGTCTGCTTATAGTCTTAT
This sequence comes from Chitinophagaceae bacterium, assembly GCA_020846105.1. Classification (GTDB taxonomy): domain Bacteria; phylum Bacteroidota; class Bacteroidia; order Chitinophagales; family Chitinophagaceae; genus Rurimicrobium. Next base: position 7,896 of record JADLEN010000320.1, read on the forward strand.
TATACTCAACGGTTTAAATACATTGCCCCAGCAATGGGCCGACACATTACGAACTGCATTAGAAAAAGGTCAAAATGTTATGCTTTTTGTTGGCGATAAAATGCAAACTGTGGCAATGAATGAAGGGCTTGCAAGTATCGCAGATATTCGTTTTGGCGCAATGGATACAACAGCACAAGCTGTAGCTCAATTACAACTAGAGCATAGATTGCTAAAGAATATTTTTGATAAAATTCCGGATAATATTCAACTGCCATTTGCTAAAACACATTACAAACTATTGGCAGGCTTAGGCGCCAATCAACAATCTGTTTTTAGTTTTCGCAATGGCGACCCATTTCTTGCAGCATACAGCCTTTATCCAGGTCAGTTTTATATTTGCGCTACGAGTATTGACGAAAAATGGGGCAATTTTCAATCGAGTTACTTTTTTGTGCCTTTCCTTTATCAGATGGCTAGCACTGCAAAGGACAACCAAATTTATGCACTAAATTCAGGGCAAAAAGAGCCTATTGAAATTAACTTATCTACTGCCAACAACCAGGGGCAATTGCATCTTAGCAACGCTAATGTAGATGTTATTCCTTTGCAACGAGCAGAGGGCATGGGAGCAAAATTGTTTTTAAATGAATTAAACCTAAACTCAGGATATTATAACGTACACAACAAGCAAGATGACACCGCTTGGATAGCTATCAACAGCAATAGAAGCGAAAGCGATTTGAAGGTTTGGTCATTGGCTGATTTGAAAAAAAATTGGGATGAGCCCAATTATCATTGGCAACAGTTGGAGCCACAAAAGCAAATTTTGACCAGCGAGCAACAATCGTCTTTTTCGCTGTGGAAACTTTGTGCTATTTTAGCGCTCTTAATGCTTGGTGTTGAAACCTATTTTTTGAGCACAAACTTACTGAAACAAGACGCTAATACTAACTGATTTTTTTATGTCCATACTTATACGCAATGCCAAAGTGATAGATCCTTCATCGGAATATCATTTACAGACGTTAGACATTTTGATAGAAGATGGTATTGTAAAAGAAATAGCAACAAATATTATAGCCCCTCAAGCCCAAGTAGTAGATGCACCGGATATGCATTTGAGTATGGGTTTTGTTGACTTGTTTGCAGATTATAGAGAACCTGGGTTTGAGCACAAAGAGACCATAATTTCAGGACTGAACGGAGCAGCCGAGGGAGGATTCACAACGGTGATGGTGCTACCAAATACACAACCTACAATTAGTTCAAAATCTATAGTTCAATACCTCAAAAAGACTGCCGAAGACCATGCCGTAGGGCTATTGCCTATAGGTGCGATATCTGCAAATGTAGAAGGGAAAAATATTGCCGAAATGCTAGATATGCACGCCAATGGTGCTGTAGCTTTTAGTGACGGCTGGAAACCCATTCAAAATGCAGGATTAATGCTCAAAGCTTTAGAATATGTCAAAGCATTTGACGGTACGCTTATTCAAATTCCTTTCGAAGATAATTTATCTGCGGGAGGCTTGATGCATGAAGGCATAAATAGTACGCAGCAGGGTATGCCGGGTATCCCTACAATATCTGAAACGTTAATGCTGCATCGCGATATTGAATTGTTGCGCTATACCCAGTCAAAACTACATGTGACGGGCATTTCTTCTGCCGAGTCTGTGGCTATGATACGTAGGGCTAAACAAGAGGGCTTGTCGATAAGTTGCTCTGTTACCCCTTACCACTTGGTGCTTAACGATAGCGTACTTGCTGGCTACGACTCTGTGTATAAGGTAATGCCACCTATCCGTACAGAGCAAGATAGGCTTGCACTAATAGAAGGGCTTAAAGACGGTACGATAGATTGTATTGCTAGCCATCATCGCCCACACGAGTGGGATGCTAAAGCAAAAGAATTTGAATATGCCGCAGATGGCATGAACATTCAAGAACTTAGCTTTGCAATCGTTTTTAATGCGCTGCAAAATGATATACCTTTAGATGCATTGGTGACGAAGTTTGCACAAAATGCAAACGCTATTTTTGGTCTTGGAAAACAATCATTAGCAATCAATGCAACTGCAGATTTTGCACTATTCAGTATTAAGGCTAAGACACTAAAAAATAAACTGAAATCAAAATCAAACAACAATCCATTTATTGGCAAGCCCCTTCAGGGCAAAGTCCTAGGTATTGTTCATAAAAATACAATAGTACAGTGCAATTAAGCTGTCTAAAATTTTAAAATTAATGAGCGAAATAAGAGAATTAGAACCAATAGATGCAACTAGTAAATATGCCATCGCCATACGTTATGGATTGATGGTTGGTTTTGTGTCGATGTTTTTGACCACCATCAATTTTCTATACATACTAGATATTAGCTACATGGCTTTTTTGGTAGGTGGCTTTTTAATGTTTGCGGTGCCAATAGCATTTTACGCCATTGCTGCCACTAGGCAAAGGAAAATGCTTGACGGTTTTCTGTCAATGAAAGAAGCATTTCAAGTTATCTTCATTGTTATTCTAATTTCCATGACGATTAACACCATTTATGGCCTCATTTACAATAACTTTATCGACCCTGATTTTATAATAAGAATGAAGGCATCAATGATTTCTTTTTTTGAAAATTTAAAAATGCCCGAAGAAAAAATTGATGAAGTAATAGCCAAAGTAGAGGAGTCAACGGCAGGTGCTAGCAAGCCTACTAAGATTATTTATAGCTTTGCCCAAGGCATTATTTTTCAAAGTATTTTTGGCTTTATAGTA
>JADLEN010000321.1 GCA_020846105.1 Chitinophagaceae bacterium
GTTTGAAAACATAACCAATTCAAAAATTTATTAAAAAAATGATTATCAATTTTATATCACCGTAGTTTTTCGATAGGGTATAGGAATAAAAAGTTGCTAATTTTTCATTCCAAAACTATTTTCCTAACTTTCAAACCTCATCCTTACAAAAACCAATATTATGTACACCACGCGCCTCAAAATATTTGCACTAGGCTTAGCCATGGGTGCTGGCCTCATTGGCCTTATAGCCTTTAACAATATAGACAAGGCCGAGGAGCCTGTAGAAGTAAAAAAAGACGGCCGCCTGCAATACAAATGGTATGCCCCCGAGCTACCCAGCAAAGCATCTTTTGCTGGGGAGCCCGTGCCACTAGATAGGTGGGAGGTGCGTGAGCGATACGACCGCGAGTTGCTAGTGAATTACTACATGCATGGCACCATGATGTACATTCTAAAACTCAGCCACCGCCAGTTTCCTATTATCGAGAAAGAGCTTAAAGCCTATGGTATCCCCGACGATTTTAAATACCTCTGCGTGGCCGAAAGCAACCTCCAAAACCTTACCTCACGCGCTGGCGCACAGGGCTATTGGCAATTTATGAACGATACCGCGCCCGCTTATGGACTAGAAGTGGGTAAAGAGGTAGACGAGCGCTACAACCTAAAGCTTGCCACCCGCGCTGCTTGCAAATACTTCCTCCAAGCTTACAAAAAATTTGGCTCTTGGACAGCCGCCGCAGCATCTTACAATTGTGGTATGGGTGGCTACAACAGTCAGGTCACATTTCAGGGCAGCGACGATTATTACGACATAGCCCTACCCGAAGAAACCAACCGATACATCTTCCGTATTCTTGCTTTCAAAAACCTTATAGGCAATGCCAACAGCTGGGGCTACATACTAGCACCCCAAGATGCGTACAGGCCGCTCAAAACCCGCACACTGCTGGTAGATACAGCTATTGCCAACCTCGCAACTTTTGCAAAGGCAAACGGTCGTACTTACAAAATACTAAAAGTAATGAACCCTTGGCTACATGCCCGCAACTTACCCGCTCACAAAGGAAAAACTTACGAAATAGAATTGCCAATAGATTAATTTTGGCACCCACACTTATACAATCACCGCAACCAAAACAATGACGCACATCTACCCATTATCCGAAGGCACATTTACAATCGGTCACGACAAAATTTTCCATCCCTTCGACCAAGCAACAGATGTTTTGGAGGATAGAGCTATAGGTTCTTTGCTGGTAGAGGTGCAGCCTTTTTTGGTAGATACAGGCAAAGATTTAATAGTACTAGATACAGGGCTTGGCTTTCGCAATGCCAATGGCAACCTACAAATCCACGACAACCTGCACACACATGGCTACGCCCCTGAGGACGTAACGAAGGTGCTGCTAAGCCACCTGCACAAAGACCATGCAAGCGGTGCCATTTATACCAATGCTAGCGGGCAAGTGCTGCCCACATTCCCCAATGCTCAATACTGTATTTACCGCCCCGAAGCTACCTTTGCTTTAGAAAAAGGCGCTCCCTCATTTGACCCCGAAGTAGTAGCCCATTTGCTAAGTTTAGAAAACATTCTTTGGCTAGATGGTATGGCAGGTGATATAGATGGCTATATACATTACGAGCATTCTGGCGGCCACAGCCCACAACATATTGTGTACCTTATAGCTACTGAGGGCAGCAAAATATTCTTTGGCGGAGACGAAGCACCGCAATACAAACAAGTAAAAACAAAGTACATTGCCAAGTACGATTTCGACGGACGAAAAGCCATGGAGCTACGGGTACAATACGCGCAACGTGGCCGTGCAGAGGGTTGGCAGTTACTTTTTTACCACGATGTAAAAATGCCCATGGCTACTATTAATTTCTAATCATTTTATAGCTTTACCAACTCTATACCTCTTTCTAAATGGCGCTCAATTATATTTGGCTTTCCTTTTTCCTTATTGGCTTTTTAGTAGCTACTTACAAGGTTATTTTCTTGGGCGATACTGAGATGTTTGGCACCATGCTCAACAACCTTTTTGACACCTCCAAAACGGGTTTTGAAATCTCCATTGGGCTCACAGGCGTAATGTCTTTATGGCTGGGTATAATGAAGGTAGGCGAGAAAGCAGGACTTATCAATGTCTTCGCTAAAGGTGTTGCACCATTTTTCAGGACATTGTTCAAAGGTGTGCCCAAAGACCACCCTGCTTATGGCAGCATGACCATGAACTTTTCGGCCAATATGCTGGGCTTGGATAATGCTGCGACACCACTAGGGCTCAATGCCATGAAAGATTTGCAAAGCATCAACCCTAGCAAAGACACTGCTAGCGATGCGCAGATTATGTTTTTGGTACTCAATACTGCCGGGGTTACACTTATACCCACATCTGTTATTGCTATGCGGCAGACCTTGGCTATCAAAGAAGGGCTCACCAACTTCAACGCAGCCGACATTTTCTTACCCACACTTATCTCCACTTTTATAGCCTTTATTACAGGTATGATAATGGTGGCTATTTTTCAGAAAATAAACCTTTTCAAGTTGCCCGTGCTACTTTTTATTGGTGGTTTTGCAGCACTCATTACAGGCATCTATTTTATGGTGGCCCACCTACCGCCCGACGAGATGAGCCAGCGAATAGGCAGTATTGGCAGTGGTTTTATCTTGTTTATCATTATCCTTTTCTTGGTAGCAGGCACTATCAAAAAACAAAATGTTTACGACAATTTTATAGAAGGGGCCAAAGAGGGCTTCAACACTGCTATACGCATAGTACCTTACCTTATAGCTATGCTGCTGGCTATTAGTGTGTTTCGCACATCGGGCTGTATGCAATATATTGTAGAAGCTATAGCTGTGGTAGTGGCGGCTTGTGGCCTCAACACCGATTTTGTGCCCGTGATACCGATAGGACTTATGAAGCCGCTAAGTGGTAGCGGTGCTCGTGGGCTTATGGTAGATGTTATCAACGAGTATGGGGTGGCTTCTTTCCAAGGCAAGCTGGCCGCCGTTATCCAAGGTACTACCGAGACTACTTTTTATGTACTGGCTGTTTATTTTGGCAGTGTGGATATCAAAAATGCACGCCACGCTTTGGTCTGTGGCCTCCTTGCCGACCTCGCAGGTTTTACAGCAGCTATTATTATTGCTTACGCTTTCTTTCATTAGCCTGCGGCAATTTGAAAACTTTACATTTGTACAAACATTTACGACTATGAATCAGAAAAAAACAGGACTAAGTTTATTATGGGCCATTGGCAACTTTACCGTGCTATTGGGGGCTTTTCTTAAAATTCAACATTTTCCCAACGCAGGACTAATACTTACAATTGGCATGTTACTTGCACTCGGCTTTATCGTATATGCACTTACAGAAATTTACCAATCCACACGCATAAATCGTGCCGACAAAATAATGTGGACCATGCTCTTAGTACTCAGCTCTGGCATTGGTGGTATTGTATATCTTGCCAATAGCCGAAAACAGATAGTGTAACAGATTTAAAACCAAATTTGGCGCATTAGCCAACCTCGCAGGTTTTACAGCAGCTATACTTATTGCCTACGCTTTCTTTCATTAGCCTGCGGCAAAAGCTGTACCCTTTTTAGCTCTATCAGGTTCATGGGGTTGCTGCTAAAGCCTACTACATTATTTTGGGTAAAATGCAGCATCTCGTCGTAGAAGAGTGGCACCACTGGGGCATCGGCTATGGCCAAGCTATCCATTTGTCTATACACTCGGTAGCGTGCCGTATCGGGCAGGTTCATGCATTGGTTGTATAAATGATCAAAAGTGGCATTGTGGTAGCGCGTATAGTTGGGCGGTGCCGGAAAACTACTGTTGAAAAAAGCCAAATAAGTTTCTGCATCAGGATAGTCGGCTATCCACTGCGCCCGAAAAAACAATGCTTGCGAGCGGCTCATCTGTTGCTTCAGTATATTGGGTTGCATTATTTCTATCGTGGCAGGTATGCCCACCTCTTGCAATTGTGTGGCTACAAAATTCACAATATCGGCATAGTTTTCGGGGCACAGTATCCGCAACTCTTCTAGCCCCTTGCCCCCTGGGTAGCCTGCATCGGCTAGTAGCTGTGCTGCTTTTTTGGGGTCGTAGCAATAGCCGTAATGAGCCACCGTATCGAAGCCCGCAAGACCCGGCGCCGTAAAACCTCCTGTGGCCGCCACACCCACACCGTTCTTGAAATAAGTAATAATTGTTTGCCTATCTATGGCATAGTTTATGGCTTGGCGCACTAGCTTATTGCGCAAGCAAGAGCCCTTCATTAGTTGATTGGCAGTGTCGGTAAGAAAGCCCAAGTATTCTGTATTCAAGTACTGGCTTTTCTTCAGGCAAAACTTGTTTTTGTATTCTGGTTTCAGGCTGCCATCCTTGCGCAATATCAGGTCTTTGAAAGAGCCATCCAAGCTGTGCGTAAAGTGTAGCTTGCCTTGCATAAAAAGCAAAAACTCTGTAGCCTTGCTGTCGTAAAAGCTTATCTGCACCGCATCTAAGTAGGGCAATCTTTTGCCCGCTTCGCTGGCCTCCCAATAGGTTTTGTTTTTGTGCAGCAGCAGGGTATTACTCTCGTCCCAGGTGTGCAGCACAAAGGGGCCTGTACCACAGGGGTGACTCCTAAAATCTTTGCCATAATGCGCCACCACCTCTTGCGGCACTATGCTGCAATAAGGCATGCTCAGCATGGCCAGCATTGGCCGAAAGGGCGCTAGTAGCCGCAGCACAAAAGTACTATCGTCTTGCACCTCAAAGGCAGTAGCATCGGCCACATGCCCATTAAAAATCCATGAGCCCGACGATGCCACTTTCGGGTCTATAATACGCCCAAAACTATAGGCCACATCTTGCGCCGTCATGCGCCTAGGCTGCTTGCCCAGCAATTCGTTGGGATGAAAAAACACATCCTTCCGCAGGTGGAAGGTATAGCGCAAGCCATCATCGCTAATATCCCAGCTATGTGCTAGCGATGGTTGCAATTGCAGGTTGCTATCTGTTTCTACAAGGGTGTTGTAGAGCATGTGGCTCGTCCACATGGTATAGAGGTCTTTGGCATAGGCAGGATCTAGCGACTCCAAGCTACCGCTACTAAGGTTTATCGAAAACACCTGCTCGCTAGCTGGCGCAGCAGACCTACTATTGCAGCCGCTTGCCAGCCACAGGCCGCAGAGCAATATGCCCAAGAACCGATTTGGCATCCGTATTATTTAATTTTCTTTTTGTACACAGGTACTGTAGAGCAGGGCTCGCCAAACATCAGCGAGCGCACCACGGGCAGCAGCCGCTCGGTAGCCGCCACATAGCCTTGGGCGGGTATGGCTATTTCGCCACAACCCTTTAGCACCACCCTTTGGCCATCGTACTCGGCTAGGTCTATGGCTTGTATGCCTTGCAGCAGCACCGCATTTTTTAGTTCTTCTGCGGTGCCATAATACACCCATTTTGCCAATGGTTGCAAATACACCGTGGCCAGCATATGTGCCCACAGCGGTATTATAGCATCTACGCTACAGTATATGGGCA
>JADLEN010000322.1 GCA_020846105.1 Chitinophagaceae bacterium
AAAAGTGAATTGCTTAACATTGTTTTTTCAAATTTTAAAAATGCAATAGAACGGAGTGACAAATTATCGATGTCGATTATTTGGCACTACAATAATTGCAAATCAAGAGGGTCAATTGATCATGGCGATGGTTTTTATTCAAATTCTATTCCACGACCAACAGAAGAACCTGCAAATAAGTTATTGAAAGAATTTGTTATAGAAAAGGACATTGACGGATTCATTAGATTTTGTATTGACAAAAATCGTTATGAAAATTACCAACTTAGTAGTAAGTTTCTATTTGATGTAATGGGTGGTAGAGAAATTGCTGAAAAATTCTTTTCAAACCCAGCAATAAAATCAGCGTATAGAGCAGAGTTTTCAAAACTCATAAAAGACTCATTTATTGTAGGTAAACATAGAGAAGAAGGTTTCCCTAGAGAATACTTTAAAGTTATCCTTGTAGATTAGCCTTTATTTTAAAATCAGGATGACCGGCGCTCCAAAGTTTGCAAATTGGAGCAACTCCTAAAGGGCAGTCTGCTGATTGCTACATCAACAATTTGACAGCCTCATAAACAACATTTTTTAAGACAATTTCTATAACTTCAATAAAAAAATTAAACAATGGGAAAATTTGTAGTTACAAAAAGAACAAACGGTGAATTTCAGTTCAACCTTAAAGCAGGTAATGGACAGACAATATTGAGTAGCGAGGGCTACACTACAAAAATAAGTTGCGAAAACGGTATTGCCTCTGTAAAGACAAATTCAAAGGATGACAGCAAGTTTGACAGAAAGATTTCGAGCAACGGAAAACCATACTTTAACCTAAAGGCTACCAATGGCCAAGTAATTGGGACAAGCGAAATGTATGAAAGTGAAGCGTCTAGAGACAACGGAATAGCGTCGGTAAAAACAAATGCACCAGATGCAACTATTGACGACCAAACAATTTGACGATGTGTGCCGCGCACTACCACTCGCTCTTCGGGGTGATAGTGATAGCGCAACCCAAAGAGCAGATAAGGCGGAATTGTAATAAGTAAGAAAAGAAAAAGCAATCTAGTGATAGGTTGTTTTTTTTGTTTTAGCCAGCACTAGCCTACTGCTAGGAGCGGGGGGGGCTTCGTGCCTAGCTGAGCCTGGCAGCGTGTGGTGTGGAGTGGTTGTTGCTTTTTGCCTGGCAATGATGGGCTGTAGCTAGATAGCAGTGGCGAGCGCAGCCAGCCCCAGATGACACACTAATGGTAGCACCTGCGAATGCGTGAAGGATAGGAGCGGATATCCTTTTGCCCTTTGTTCGGGGCAAAAGATAGGAGTGGATAGCCTGACGCCGCCCCTTTGCTAGCCGCTGCTATGTGGGGGCGGCGGCACGCCCAAAATAATAATGGTAGCTGTGGAAAAAAAGGGGCTGATATGGCCAAAATGCCCCTTGCTATGGCCAAAAGGGGTGTTGCTAAAACGGATGCTAGGGCTTGGGTTTTTTGCTGTTGTTTTGTACTTGAAAATAATTTTAGACTAGATGCATCCTTTCTTTGGCGGTATTGTGATACTTGCGTTTTTGCTTTTTGTGAATCAAAATGGCTGGAAGGGTATTGGGGCATTGCGCCGTAAGAAAAAAGGTAGCTAGGTTGTTTGTTTGTTTGTTTAAAGAAAAAAGTTGATTGCTGCTGCAGGGTTTTTTTGGTGGATGCTATGGCATACACGCCCAAACAAATAACTTTGCGGGCTAAGGAATAGGGTGCTACTGGCGATGCTGGTGGTGCCCTATTTTTATTTTTTGTGTAGCCAAAAGTGCTGCTGATACTCGGCGGTGCTTACTTGCAATATATATGGGCCGGTGGCTAGGCTGCTGGGTAGTGGTAGTGCTAGGCTTAGGTATAGGCTGCTGTCTGTGAGTTGGTTGCCGGTGATTTTGCGGCCTTGAATATCGAGCAGCTGCCACTGAATAAGGCCTTGGGGGCGGGTGCCGGCTATGCGCAGTTGCAGCGGCCCATCGAAGGGGTTGGGGAAGCAGTATATGCCTGGGGCCATGGGGTAGCTATCTATGGTGGGCAGGGTAAGGCTGCTGTGGGCTATTGCAAAGTTGGGTAGGCCATAGCCTAGGTCGTTGTTGGGGCTGGTGGCTATATGTGCACTGAGGCGTATGGCCTGGCGTAGCTGGTAGGGTGTGGCCAAGGGCTGGGCTTGCCAAAGGCATGCGGCTAGGCCTGCAAGCTGTGGTGCGGCTATAGAGGTGCCGCCTACGCTGCTGGTGGTGCCCGAGGTGTTGAACACGATACCGGGTGCGCCCATCATACACACGTCTGGCTTGAGGATGTCTGCGGCATTGGGGCCACGGCCACTGGTGATGGCTATAACTTTGTTGATATCTACTGAGCCGCAAGTGAGTGCGCTATCGGCATCGCCGGGGGTGAGGATATGGCGCCAGCTGGTGTTGCCCTCGTTGCCGGCCGAGGCTACTACGAGCATGCCTTTGGCGGTGGCGGTGTTGGCGGCACGGCTAGCGATGGTGCTGCGCCCGTCTAGCTGGGCATAGCTAAGGTTCATACTGGCAATATCGAAAGTATTGTAGCCTAGTGAAATGGTGATAATGTCGGCACCAATACTATCGGCACGCTCCATGGCTGCTAGCATATTGTCTAGCTCTATGGGTTGTTCGGTTTCGGTGTTTTCGGTGATGTATAATGCGTAGCTGGCGTCGGGCGCGGTGCCTACATAATTGCCGTGGAGGATGCCGGCCATGGTGCTGAGCACTTGGGTGCCGTGGGCGGAGTATCCGTAAACATCGCTGGTGTCTTTGTCGAAATTGTGGGTGTCTAAAATACGGCCCGAAAGACGAAGGCTGTCGAAACCAGGGAGGGTATTGACAAGGTAAAAACCAGCGTCTAATACGGCAATGAGCTTGCCGCTACCTCGTAGGCCTTTGTTGTGTAGGTAGTCGCCGTTGGCAATTTTTATTTGGTCGTAAGCATCGCCATAATAGCCAATGCCGGCAGTGGTTTTGCGTAGTGCTTTGTTGGTTTGGGGTTGTTTGTTGGTTGTAGCAACAGTGGTGTGTAATGGGCTGGTAAATAGGGCAATAAACTGGGCTTGGCTGATAAAAGATTGGCTGCGAAGCAAGGCTATATTGCTGGTGTCGGCTAGTAGGATAACACAACTGTTTTGCCAGCGAGAGCGGATGTGTAGGATGCCATTTGTGAGTTTCAGGGTACTGTCTATATACTGTTGCACTAGGGGCAAGTCGGCACTGTCGATATCTATGGCTTGGGTGAGCCTGCGGGCAATGGCTCTGCTGCTAAGAAAAGCATTGGGGGAAGAAAGGCTGTAGGGGGTAGGGGTCTTATTGGTAAACGAAATGCGGAATGCAAATTGGGATTGTGCAAAAGCATCTATGCCGCTAAGTAGTATTATAAAAAGGAGTAAGAAAGGTCTTAACATAGTTTCGGGGTTTTGAACTTGTCTTTTTCAAAATTAATTGAAAGTAACAACATTCATCACCCCGAAAACAAAAAAGGTAAATAGTAAAATCTAATTGTACTCGATAGCACGCATAATAACGCCTACGCCTTTGCGGCAATTTTGAGCGCCGGGGATAGGGTCGTATATCCAATAAGCATACTAGCGGTAGATAAGCCCAACACGAAAGGCATAGATAGATTTTGATTGCAACAGCGAAGCATAAGCGTCTGGCATAGTTTCGGGGTTGTTGCGGATAGTATCTACCTCGCTTACGGTAATGGTTTTTTCGAAATTGATAGCACCATTGTTGTAAGGTTTAAGCACGTTTTGGTAAGTGTATTTCCAACCTTTGAGAAAGTCGTAATCTTGATCTTCTTGGGGCATAAGGCTATTGCCAAGCCATTGCTTACCTTCTGTAATAGGATTGATAAGACGCATGAATCTGATGTTTTTTTCGACAAATTCCATTTGCTCTGCACCTGGGGTGTAGTACACTACCTTGTCTATAGAAAACTTGTCGGTAGCTGTTTTGCGGGTGAAGATATTGATGGTGTAAGAAAGCCTATTTTGGGCATCTCTGAAAGTGTCTGCTACTAGATACTCGTGTTGGTATTTGTTGGTGTATTTGATACATTTTGTATCGTCCCAGATAGAGGAGTCTACATCGTAAATGATGTATTTGCCTACTTCTAAAGGCAAGAAAGATTGGTACAAATCGCCACCATTGGTGTTTACCACTACTTTGTCTTTATTGCAAGAACTTAATAATGCTGTGGCAAGGACTACAGATACCAATCCGACGATGATTTTATGCTTATTCATACTGTATAAAAATATAGTGATATTTAACTACGCTATTAAAATGAGGCTAAAAATAATCTTTTTTCTAAAGAAACATAACTAAAAGCCAAAATTATATTCCTGAGTGGATAATGCCGCCCGCTATTACGTCGTCTCCTTCATAGATTACCGCACTTTGTCCGGGTGCAATACTATTGACCGAATGATCGAAATGGACACTCAATTGGTTGCCTACCCAATACAAAGTACTCTCTGCGCCAGGGTCTTTGTAACGAATTTTTGTAGTAGCACGCATGCCATCGGGGATGCTTGCATATTTGACCATATTGAGGCCACTAACCAACATGCTACCTTGTCTCAAGTCCTCGATGTCGCCAAGGACAACTGTATTGGTTTCGGGTATGATTTTGGTAACAAATATGGGGCGACCTAGTGCAATGTCTAAGCCTTTTCGCTGGCCAATGGTATAGAAAGGATAGCCTCTGTGCTTGCCTACTTTGGTGCCATTTGTGAGTATAAAATCGCCACCTTCTACGCTGGCTTCTAAACCTGGGTTTTGTCTTTTAAGAAAGCCTCTGTAATCATTGTCGGGCACAAAACAGATTTCGTAGCTTTCTGCTTTTTTAGATAAATCTACATAGCCCATTTCGGCAGCCATTTGGCGCACTTCGGTTTTGAGCAGATTGCCAAGAGGGTAAATGCTGCGGCTAAGGCTGTCTTGCCCCAAACCCCAGAGTACATAGCTTTGGTCTTTGGTAAGGTCTTTGGCTTTGCTCAGTACAAAACGTTCATTTTCTTCGCGCACTTTTACATAATGCCCTGTGGCTATAAAATCGCAGCCAAGTGCATCGGCTTTTTTGAGCAGTGCCGACCATTTGATGTGGGTATTGCACAGCACACAAGGGTTGGGCGTGCGGCCAGCCATATATTCATCTACAAAATTATTGATAACATTATTGCCAAACTCCTCGCGGATGTCGAAAACATAATGAGGGAAACCGTGCTCTACAGCTGCTTGTCGGGCATCATTAAAGGAGTCTAGATTGCAACAGCCTGTTTCTTTTTTGCCACCACCCGAGGCTGCATAATCCCATGTTTTCATTGTAATACCTACCACCTCATATCCTTGATGGTGGAGCATTAGCGCGGTAACGGTACTATCTATACCGCCACTCATAGCCACTAATACTTTGCCCATTTTGCTCATTGCCTAGCCTGATTATTATTTTAAAAAAGAAACAAAGATACATACACAATGGGCTACCATTCATATTTTATGATGATGCTGCTATATTATGCGTCCTTTTCGTCTAATTCGAAAATGTCCTCAACTTTTTTGCCAAATAGGTGGCTGATTTTTAAGGCCAATACGGTGGAGGGTACATATTTATTGGCTTCCATAGCATTAATTGTTTGGCGACTAACACCTATTTTTTTGGCAAGTTCTTCTTGAGTAATATTTGCAATAGCCCTTTGCACTTTAATATTATTCTTCATCGCTAAGGGCTTTTTTGTTTTGGCATAAAAGATAATGAAACCTAAGTATAAACAGTAAAAGCACCGTAAACATATTGAAGGTCATTACCGTAAAAAATGGCAATTCGTACACTAGCAGAAAGGCAACAATAAGCAAGGAATAATTGACGAGTACCGCCCATAGCAAGGCATTCAGGCGCATACTGCTTATATATTCATCCTCGTTTTTTTCTTTGGAAAAACCGACCAACAATGCTCCGATGATAAATAACACACCCAAAACTGTATTCGTTAGGTTAGCCTCTATAAAACCTGGTTGAGCAGGGTGTTTGTCAAAAACAAAGCCAGATATAAGTGCAAAAGTTTTTAGGTTCAACCAGGGCGCTTCATAGTTTGTGGCAATTGCTAAAATGCCCAATAGCAGCATTGTACAAAATAAAAACCAACCAAATTTTTTGTACTTGTTGGGCAAAAGCAGATGCTGTTTCATAAAAAAGACTTTTCACAAAAGTAAAGTATTCCTTACATTTTGTAATGTTTATTTTACTTAAAATTTCTGTAGCTTTTCCTGCATATTTGCAATATGAAATATAGCCTAAGCATTTTAGTAGCTTTTATAGTA
>JADLEN010000323.1 GCA_020846105.1 Chitinophagaceae bacterium
ACGGACCGTCCAACAAATTTGTATAGTGCGTGGATGAATTTTGATGCATCAAAACCAATTGTGATTTCTCGAAAGTTAAAGTATATGTTTGGTAGCGATTATTTTAATGGCCACATGCGTATTCAGTTTGACGAGGAAAAAAATGGAAACCATATTGAAATTCAATATTTAAGAACTAAACATTATGATGGGGCGTATAGAAACCTTAAAAATCAATTAGTAGTAAACGTAAAAGATGCTAAGCAATTTAAGCAAATAGGCTTGGCAAGCAATTTATTTAATGAATGGCATACCGAGCAGGTAGTTTATCATCCCAATGACGGTTATATAGCTTATTATCGAAATGGTGAGCTGCAAGGAGCTGTTCAAACAGGTTTAATAATCAATAAAAATAGCAAATTTCGTCTTTGGTTTAGTCCATTTGGTTGGTGGACGGGGCATAGCCAAGCTATGGATGATTTAGTGGTTTCTCAAAATAAAGATGAAGCAATAACAGGTGTCGGAAATTCCGACAACTCAAATGTTCTATCTGAAAAAAGCAAAAGTATAGTCGATACAAATTTTGCAAAAAATATCCGTACAGATGGGTATTATACAGCCAAATTAAGACAATTGCCTATTATGTTGACGTCTAAGTTGACCACAACATATAGCTATAAACAATCTATGAGTACAATTGCTGAAAGTGGTAATTTGGGAAATAGGTTTTATAGAAACATCGTTGATCCTACGATTGGAATTCGTTTTTTTAAAAATGGATATGTGCAATTTTTCGTAGGTTATTATCATTATTACGATGTTGGCCTTCAGCTAAACCTTACGGAAAGAGATTATTTAAGCAGCTTTAAATGGAAAATCGAAACACCAACCGAAGAAGATATGCAAGATTTGCATTATTCGACCAATGGAGCAGGTTTAGCTGAAGGTAGATATTTGGTTAGTTGTAGCCCCAAGATGTTGGGTTTTGAAATCCCCGAAAGCACTTTTAGAAAAAATTATAACTCTTTTGAATTTCCAAGTGGGGCGAAATATGATTTAAAGCACAGATTTACATTGAATAGAAATAACGGCACTTTACAATATGATTATATTGCAGACTCAACCAATGTATTGTATACTCAAATTTCTGAACCCCTGCTATTTAAACAAGAAATAGAGCTGGACGAAGACTATATAAAGAAAGATATTGAAAAGAAAAGACTTGAAGAAATTGAAAAACAAAAGCAACAGGAGATTGAAAGAAAAAGAAAACTAAAAGAGGAAGAGGAAAATAGGAAGAGAGCTATCGTTTTTGAACAAAATAGAATTTTAAAAATCAAATCATCAACCATAGGAGATAGAATTTGCTATTCTCAAGATTGGGTATATACAGAGAGTAATTCCGGATTTTTTGGATTTGGTGCCTATGAAAATAAAATAAATTATAAAATGATGCTGATTTGCTACATAGAAAAAAAAGAAGGAAACAAATTGTTAGTAAGAGTAGCCAAAGTCAAATCTAATAACGAAACGCACTCTGGTATCCCCACTTATAAAGGTGTTAGCATGTTCGAAGGTTCAGAACATTGGGTAAATCCATACACGGACAATAACTGGATTTTATGTGACGACTAATATGTTATAGTTATCGATAACAACCGTATTTTCTGAATAGTTAACAGTAACGGTAACACTTCAACGCTTTTTTGGAGGCATTTTTAGAGCAGTTAAAAAGGTTTCACGTCCAAAAATATCGGTTTCGTGCACGGACGCTTGCCTTTTAGCTTCACTTTGTGCATCATTGCATCCTGTAATCCACGGGTGTAGTGTAAAGGCAGCACGCTAGCTTTCGGGGCTAGGTATGAGGGCCTCCAATCCTCTGGTTCCGGTTCGATTCCGGACACCCGTGCCAACCAATGCTGAACAAGTGAAAAAAAATGCGGAAGTGGTGTAGTGGCAGCACACAAGCCTTCAAAGCTTGACGGCGTACCTCCAGTACGCAAGGGCGGGTTCGATTCCCGTCTTCCGCTCTGTTTTTTTCTTATGTGCCCAGCATCTCAAAAAAAAGCACGAAATATATGCGCGCCCATTATTCTAAAGAAGCCTTGCTGGCATTTGTCGAAAAACCATTTTATCAAAATCTGGAGCGCTCGCTGATATTGCAGGATGCCGATAAGGCTCACAACAATAGCCGCTACATTTTTTATACCCAGATAGTACTACGTGGCAAAATAGCCGAATGGGCCTACAAGAATATAGGGGGTAGTGGAACTCAATTACAACAATATGTCAATGAAATTTGCGCTGCCAAGCATTTAGAGCATTTGTATGATGTCTTTAGCTTGGAAAAGCTTATCAAACCCAACACGGCAGTACCACCTCATCAAAAAAACCTTTACGCAGCCGGCTTTATTGGTGGCCTGCTCGAAGAGGTGAGCGAAGAGGTGTTGTTTCGATTTCTATTGCATTTTTTTATAGAGCCCAACGACCATCATTTGCCCAAAGTATTTATACCCAAAGACGATTGGCAAAAACTATTGTTTTTGTGCAAACAATACAATTATCCTAAGCCTGGCATCAACATTGTGCAAGAGGGCGCACTTTATGTGAGCAAGGGCGCAATTGGCGATATTTTTTCCGCTGAGCATTCATCAGTCAGCTACCAATATGCCAAAAAGAAAACAGTCAGAATGCTGCTGAAACAAGTGGTGCAAAAAGGCGAGGAACAACTGCTCCAAACGGCTACCCACCAACAGATAACCGAACAACAGACAAAGGCTACTGAAGCTGCGCAACAAAACGCAAAAGAGGAAAGACAAAAGGCTTATCAAGCCAAACTTGCACGCAAAAAGCAATTACAAAAAGAACGCACACAGCAGCGTCTGGAAAAGGCGAAGCTCGCAGATAGCAAGCGAAGAAAAGCCAAGTCGAATCAAAAAGAAAAGAAACAAAAAGTAAGCATCTACCGTGCCTATTCTGCCGAAGAAATAGCAGCAATGACCACCGCCAAAAGGCGAAGACTGGAAGATAAAGGCATATTGTAAGGCTATTCAATTGGCTTCGTGTATCATTTTCTTGGTTTGGTGTAAGGACGCTTTGTTATCAATTTTTTGGATCTAATATTTGTGCAGTCAAGGAAATAAACTTTGAATAAAATAAACGGGGAAAATCTGAAAATCCGTGCAAAGTGCGAAAAGAGTAAGGCGGGAATGCTGAAAACGAAGAGTAGGCGTAATGAATAAAATGTTTAGTAGAGAAAAACCAAATAATTTAAGAAGAAGATTACGCTACCTTGCTAAAGTAAAATATTTAAATCAAAATTCAGGTAGTTATCAAATAGATAATTATGACTCTGAATGGCTTTATGTAGTAGGAAATAGTACAATCCATAATTCTCATATTCGACATTTCATTAAGGAAGATTTTACAGAAAAAAAGAACCTTTGGTTTGGATATGAAATTACAGACATTTTAGT
>JADLEN010000324.1 GCA_020846105.1 Chitinophagaceae bacterium
ACAACAAGCTGCTGTTTGCTCGGCACAATAATGAATTTTTGTACCAATATTTCTTTGGGCAGGCCGCCTGGATGTATCGTGCTGCATATCATACTCGGCATATACTAAGTGTAGGCTATAACCATTACCGTGTGGGCGATACGGTGCTGCAACTAAACAATGATTTTTTTGCAAAAGGCAGCAAACAACTTAGCTACTTAGAGCTGGCCTACCGCTATGAATATAATGGTGTGGACAATTGGAATTATCCGCGTCGGGGCTTAAAGGTTGTGGCTTCATTGGCATCGCGCTGGGGCTTGGCGGGTATGGGGTATCAGGCATTGTCTGGCTTGGAATTGGGTGTTTTTAGGCCATTGCACAATCGCTGGTATGGCTCATTGGTGCTGCGGGGCAAGGCTATAGTGGCGCAGCAGCAGCAGCCGTACTTTTTGGCAGCCGCCTTTGGCTACAAAACCAATTATGTGCGCGGCTACGAATACTATGTGGTAGAAGCCAACAATTTTGCAATAGCAAGGTTGAGTCTAAAGTACGAGGCTGTGCGGAAGCGTTTCGAAAAATTGCCGTTTAGGTATTTGCCACAGTTGCCCCTATGGCTTTACCCCAAGTTGTTTTTAGATGCTGGCTACGCTAGCAATAAAAATATTAGCAACAATAATAATAATCTTGCCAATCGCCTGCTGTACTCGGTGGGTATGGGCATAGATATAATAACTGCCTACGACCTAAAGCTAAGGATAGAGTTTGCCTACAACCATTTGGGCGAAAATGGGTTATATTTGCATGCCAATAGTGAATAAAAAAAATATATGCTTGTAGCACTTTACAATAGAACATTTGAAACTGATGATATACCTACGCTTCAGCGCATAATTTACAAATTGGAGGGCTATAATCTGCGCCTAATTTTTTACAAAGATTTTTACGATAATATAAAGTCGCACCTGCGCTTACAGCACCCACCGCAACTATTATTTACCGACCGAGACGACCTGCCGCTGCACACCGACATGCTTTTTAGCTTTGGTGGCGATGGCACACTGCTAGATACGGTAACATTTGTAGGCGATAGTAACATTCCTATTATCGGTATCAACCTGGGTAGGCTAGGTTTTTTGGCAGCAATATCGGAGCACGAGATAGACGAAGCCTTGAGTGCATTAATACAAGGGTCTTACACCATTGAAAAGCGCACACTGCTGCACCTCGATGCAAATATTCCTTTGTTTGGCGATGCGCCTTTTGGGCTCAACGAGTTTACGATTTACAGGAAAGATTCATCGTCGATGATAAAAATACACACCTACCTCAATGGCGAGTTTCTGAATACCTATTGGGCCGATGGGCTAATAGTAGCTACCCCTACGGGTTCTACGGGTTACTCGCTGAGCTGTGGTGGGCCTGTTGTTTTTCCGCAAGCATCTAATTTTGTAATAACGCCTGTAGCGCCCCATAACCTTAACCTGCGTAGTATCGTGGTACCCGATAATGTAATTATATCCTTTGAAGTAGAAGGCCGCTCGGATACCTTCCTTTGTACCTTAGACTCGCGCTCGGAGGCTATTACCAACGAAACACAACTAGCCATACGTAAAGAGAATTTTAGCATTTCACTGGTGCGGCCTCACGACCATAATTTCCTCAAAACCATTCGCCAAAAATTGTATTGGGGAATAGATAAGCGCAACTAACTATGAGGCGCTCTTTATTTTCTTTTTCTTTGTGCATTTTTTTTTCTTGGACCATAGCAGCACAAAACATTAAGAAGAAAAATTATTTTTTTATAGACTCGCTGATACAAGTAGCCGGCCCTATGGAAGGTGCTAGTTTGCAATATATTGTAGATTCGATTAGCAATTCTTGTAAAACCGAATTGCAAATAACACGTGCCTTTTATTCTTGGCAAACCCATTTTGTAAGCTTCGATAATAAAAGAAAACGGAGGCCTGAAAATAATGTTGATAATGCATCAAGTGCGCTGATGGAGCGAAGTGCAGCTAGCCATGGCTATGCTCAAATGTTCCAAGCAATGTGCGCTTTGAAATCTATTGAATGTGAAGTGGTCAAAGGTTATTTGCGTTACAGAACAAAAGACATCGGGCGTTTTGATGCATCTGAAATTCATTATTGGAATATTGTAACGATAAAAAATACCCAATACCTTATAGACGTGGCGCTAGGCTGCGGACCAATGGATGAAAAGGGAAGAATAAATAAGCAAGAATTTACAGATGCATGGTGGCTTTGCAATCGAAAATTATTTGCCTTATCTCATTTTCCAGAGCAGCCAATAAACCAATTGCTAGAGTACCCAATAACTAAATCAGAATTTACAAAAGCCCCACTAGTTTTTGCAGGAGCTATTATAGGCGGCTTGGTACCCACAAAGGCACTTTCTAATATACTGAAGGTAAAGGAAGGCGATACACTTAGATTGAAATTTCATTTTGTAGGTGGTTTTAATATTGCTTCTGTAAAGCTTTCGTTCGACAAGGGAGGCTTAATTGATGCTCCGTTTGATTTTGATGAGTTTGGTTTTTATTTACTATTGCCAGCTCCGAAACCTGGGAGGGCTTTGGTATCGATATATTTGAATGGTAAATTGTCTTTTGTTTTTAAGGCTGAGATAAGAAAAAAGCCTAGTTACAAGCCTAAAAAAGGCTAAAGTTTTTTTTCCCAAAGGTAATTTGATACTACCTTCGTTTCCTTAATATTATGACATTAGAACAACTAAAAGATATGCGGGAGCGTGTGCAACATTTGCATCGTTTTTTGCGTGTGGCAGATAGGCAACAGAAAATTGAAAGCGATCGTCAATTGTCTTTATCCGAAGGCTTTTGGAATGATAATACAAG
>JADLEN010000325.1 GCA_020846105.1 Chitinophagaceae bacterium
AAAAGATATATTATCGTAAACCCCTTTGCGCTCGTGCACTACACTATCATTTCGGGTTAGTGCCATTACCTCGCCCATCTTAATTACTTCTTTGAGTATCTCTTGAAACAATGGTTTGAGCAAGGTGGCTCCATCGCTAATAGCTACTAGCTGCGCTTCGCTTACATTCATTTCTTGAGCGGCATTTCTGATACGCAATTTGGGGTTTGCCGACTTCAGGCTCTCGTATTGTTCTTTCAAACTTATTGCAATTGTGTTTGACATTTTTTTTGATTTTTTAATTGTTGATTAATTCGTTGTTGTTAATGTTATTGGCGAAGGGTATGACCATTGGATGGCTACCCGATGGTGGATAAAAAATAGTTAATGGCAGGTCATACACATCACTTAGCGACTCATTTGTCATTACAGTGCTTACAGCACCAAAGCCTTTCATAGCTCCATTTTTTAGTAAGATTATTTTGTCGGCATATTGCAGTGCAAGATTCAAATCGTGCAAAACAGCTACTACACAATTTCCTTCTTGTGCAAATTCTTTTGCCACATTAAGAGCACTATGTTGGTGACGGATATCTAGATTGTTGCTAGGCTCATCCATAAAGAGATATCGAGGCTCTGCATTCTTTTTGCCACTTATTTGCGCTAGCACTCGTGCCAAATGAACACGCTGTTGTTCCCCACCAGAAAGGCTTAGATAATTCCTGTCTTTTAATTTTTGAATACCCGTTTTTTCTAAAACACACGCTACAATGTTTTCATCTTCTAGCGTAGCTTTTGTTTTAAAATGCGGATATCGCCCCATCATCACTACTTCACAAACCGTAAAGGGCAGTTGCAATTGATTTTGTTGTTGCATTACTGCGGTGCATTTCGACAGCTCTTTTGAAGTCCAATAGCTTATTGGCAAATCATTGATAAAAACATTTCCTGAGTTCATTTTCAAAGCGCCAGTAATGATTTTGAGCAGGGTAGATTTCACTGCACCATTTGCTCCTAAAATGGCCACCACTTCCCCTGCTTGCACATCAAAAGAAATGTTGGAAAGCGACAGATTTGGTGAAATTCGGAATTGTATATTTTGAACCCTAAGCATTAAAAGTTTTTTTGAGTTTTCAATTCCTTGACCACCATATACAAAAAGAAAGGTGCGCCAATAAGTGAGGTTATTATACCAATAGGCAATTCTGAGGGAATGAATAATGTGCGTGCTGCAAGGTCTGCCGAAACGAGTAGTAACGCCCCTAGTATGGGTGTCAACAGTAGCAAGTAACGATTGTCTGGCCCAATGCTCAATCGAATAATATGAGGTACTACCAAGCCAACAAAACCTATAATACCAGCTACTGCAACTGATGCACCTACACAAAGTGCTGCAAGCAGTACTATTATTATTTTTACACGCTCGGTGTTGGTGCCAAGGTGCGCAGCATTAGCCTCGCCAAGCGAAAAAGCATTGAGTGCTTTTGCAAAATGGGGCAACACAAAAACGGGCAATAGTGTAAACGGAAGAATTCCTAACACACTAGACCAAGTAGCACCACCTAGACTACCCAGCATCCAAAATGTAATACTGCGCAATTGCGCGTCATTTGCCGCATAGGTAAACAAGCCAGTACCTGCACCTGCCAACGAGTTGATGGCAATACCAGCCAAAAGCATTGTAGTTATTATGGTTTTGCCGCCCGACTGCGAAAGTCGATACACAAGTACAGCGGTAATGAGCGCGCCCAAAAAAGTCACAAATGACAAAGCGTATGTACCTGCAACACTAGTGATAATACCCACAGAGTTGATACCCAAAACAATAGCCGCAACTGCTGCAAACGAAGCACCAGAGGAAATGCCAATGAGGCTTGGGTCGGCTAAAGGATTGCGGAATAAGCCTTGCATAGCAGCGCCAGATATTGCAAGTGAAGAACCAATCAGAACAGCCAAGAGTACGCGTGGCAGCCTAATAGCTACCAACACGGACTCTTGAACATCTGAATATTGAATGCTTGTATTCATACTTGTTTTGCCAACCAATATTGCCATAATTTGTAGCGGTGAAATGGATACTGCACCCATCCCCATCCCCATCACCACACTCACTATGAGCAAGCAACTGATGGAAATAGTAATGGCTCTAATTTTTGTTGACTGCATCTAATTTTTTTGATAAAGCAGCTATTGCCGCACCTACTCTTGGTCCAAAACCGGTTAAGAATTGACCATCCATTTCTATTACTTGTTTGTTTTTCCCCGCATTGGTCATTGCTACGCCAGGCACTTTTAGCAATCCATCTATACCACCAAGACTCTCTAATCCGCTATCGAACATCAATATCACGTCAGGATTGGCATCTAGCAAAGATTCTGGAGTTACAGGTTTGAAATCTTCAAAACCACTTACTGCATTTGTGCCACCAGCCAATGTGATGATAGCGTTCATTGAAGTGTTTTCTCCAGCAACCATCATTGTACCTGCGCCACGTGCGTAGATAAAAAGTACTTTTGGTTTTTTATCAAGCGGGCTTGCAGTTTTCAAGTCGGCATCTATCTGCCCGATAATGGCTTCAGCATTTTCAGACGCACCCAAACTATCTGCTATACTTTGTATCAAAGCCTTTGTACCTTCCACAGTAGTTTCTTGCTTCAAAAGAAGCACCTTAATATGGGCACTCTTTAACTGCTCCACAAGTTCAGGTTTTACTCCTTCTTCTACCCCTATTACTAATGTTGGGGCAAGTGCAATGATTGCCTCAGAAGACATACTTCTATTATGACCCACGCTGGGCAATTTTGCCATTGCTGCGGGGAATGTGCTTGTTACATCTACGCCAACAATGTGGTCTTGCAAGCCCAGTGCACAAAGGGTTTCGGTGGTAGCGCCGCTTATCGAAACTATTTTTTCAGCTTTTTTCTCAGTTGGCTTTTCATCATTATTTCCGCAAGCACTTAGCACAAGCATTGTTGCTACAGAAAGTAATTTTATCGTTGATTTCATAAATTTTTATTGTTGATTTTAGTAAAACAATACTCAAGTTGTCAGAGCATCTTTGAGCATCGCAATTTGATTATTTTGCTAGCAATACAAATTATTGAACAATCAATTTTTGTTGTTTCTTTTCGTCGTCGGCAACGATGCTGATAATGTAAGTTCCAGCGGAAAAATTATTATTGAAAGTGTACGCGTGCAAGCCTTTGTTGCTATCCAATGGTTGGGTCATTACTACACGTCCCATAAGGTCATATACCTGAACAATTGCATTGTTTACATTTTCTTCAAAATGATACACTATACTGATGTTCGTTCCATTTTGAGCAGGATTGGGCGAAAGTGTAAGTGTTGTATTTACTTTGGTTGAAGATGCTATTGAAGTGCCTGTCAATTGCTCTTTTGTAAAAATGGCACTTCCGTTGCCCGACACGCCACTAATCCAACCAGTAAAATTTAA
Organism: Chitinophagaceae bacterium; assembly: GCA_020846105.1. Taxonomy (GTDB): domain Bacteria; phylum Bacteroidota; class Bacteroidia; order Chitinophagales; family Chitinophagaceae; genus Rurimicrobium. Next base: position 3,438 of record JADLEN010000325.1, read on the forward strand.
CTTCCAAATATCACCGTTGTTTCTACGAATAAAATAAACGTTAGAGTCTTTTATCACGCCACTTGTAGATTTCCAATTGTAGCCCAAGCCGTTAATATCGCTGCTAAATGATAATGCAGCAAACGCATTGTAGGTTGGCCTTGTAGCAGGGTCTACAACTGCTTTTGCTACCGCCAAAGTATCGTTTGCCAATACGCCAGTTACCGTATATCCTGCAATGCCCATTGAGGCATAGTCGCCAGTAGCATATTGCCCAAAAACCAAATCCCAGTCTTCGGTGGCTGGCTCACGGTCTATTGCGGTTTTGGTATCGAGACTAAAATAACCAAAATTTTTGCTGCTATAAGTACTCTTTGCAATACTAGATGTTGTAGAGTCCGTACCATCAATATTGGCATAGGTAAAGGTATATGTACTACTTGCCAACCGATCAATAATTAATTTTTTAAAAGCTCCTGCTTGTGTTTTGATGATATACACAGAATCGCCTGAAACGTAGTGTGTACCCATATCGTAAATACCCCAGCCCAAATCGAAGGCATCGGCAGGATTGGCATAACGACCCAATGCGCCAGTCCATTCTGTTTCTGAATTATACTGAGGCTCCCAGGTGCTCAGGCCATTGGTATCTAATGTTGCCCAACCTGCTTTTGCAGCTTTGGGGTATACCCATATAGTACCGCCACCACTGTGGTTTGCCATTATGCTAGACCCCATACTTCCTGAGGTTCTAAACGCTAAGTCCCAATTGTTTTTGGCTTGGGTGGCCATCTCGTCGTGGGGCAAGCTATACCATATTTGGTTTGCATATCCAGGGCCCATAATAACGGTATCTGTAATTACAATCTGTGCTGTTGAATACATTGCAGCACAGCTAAAGGCAGCTAGTAGAAATTGTTTTTTCATTTTGCGTATATTTATAAAAAATCATTACACAAATCAGAATGCTGCAACCCAATAGATGATGTGCGACCCTGCAGAAAAAGCCCAGTGATAGCCTTCTTGCTCCCAGCCATTTCCGAGTTTTAACCACAGAAATCGACACACCATTTTCTTTGATGCTGGCTACCCCCTTTGTAGGGTTAGACCTGCATTACCGAAATGTTTTGATATTAAAATGTTGGGGGGAGCAAGAATTATTAAGAGTGCAAAAGACGCAATAAAAAAGCAGTGGGTGTTTTACAATCGGGAAAATGAATTTTCTAAATCGGGAAAAATTAGCAGTAATTTCGAAACCCTAAAACGCAACAACATGGATAAACCTCTCTTCGAACAGCTAGATTTTGAACACCAAGACTTTACCGAGACCAAGCTGCCCTTTGGCGAGTACGAGCATTGCACTTTTGCACATTGCAATTTTGGCAATGTGCAACTGGCCAACTATGTTTTTGACCATTGCCGTTTCGAGAACTGTAACCTAAGCGCGGCAAATTTTCAAGGCACTTCGCTGCGCAATATCCTTTTTGTACACTGCAAATTATTGGGCATCCACTTCGATTATTGCAATCCTTTTTTGTTCGAAGTGTCTTTCGAAAACTGCTTGCTGCAGCTTGCTTCTTTTTACCAATGCAAACTGAAGCATACAAAATTCGAGAACTGCAATTTGCAAGAAGTAGACTTTAGCGAGTGCAACCTTAGCGCCGCCAGCTTTGATAATTGCGACCTTGGCAATGCCATTTTCGACCAAAGTATTTTAGAAAAAA
>JADLEN010000326.1 GCA_020846105.1 Chitinophagaceae bacterium
AGGCCCTTTGGCGCTGTTGATTGTGTTTTCTTTTACCAAAGTTTGTAGCATTTTGCCCACGGTATGCTCGCTCGCATTTATAAATTCGGCAATTTCTTTGATGCCCGCTTTTTCGCCACTGTCATATTTAGAGGCAAGGTATATCACGGCTTTGATAGCGGTTTTGCAAGTAAGACTGAGCATATTATTGGTTTAAAAAACGTTTTCCTTCTTCGGAAATTAAAGACTGATTCCAAACTGGTTCAAATGACAAATTCAACTCGATGCGGCAATCGAGAAAGCATTGCTGCAAGGCACTCTTCGCCGATTCGGTAATGGATTCGCCCATAGGGCAAAACTGTGTTGTGAGCGTCATTCGGCAATAAACAATTTGCTGTTCATCGTCAAAATCCAACTGATACACCAAGCCCAAATCTACAATATTGAGCCCTATTTCTGGGTCTATCACATTGCGCAGCGCGTTAAGTGCTAAGTCACATTTTTCGTTGTTGTTGCTGATGATGTTCATAATTTAGGGATTTTATGAAATACGACTTTCAAAACATTGAAATTATACAAAATAGCGGTAACCAAAAGCAAGATAGCACCCGCTTGTAACATTAAGGCAATGGCCGCCAAAATACCTGCCACAAATAGTAGCAGTCCTGCAATAAAAGCAATACTCATTATCTTGAAAATCTTATCGTCGAATAAGTCTTTGGGATTGGGCGTTTGCCCCTGCGTAGCTTGCACGTGATACACTTTGTTCCACACAATAAATGGCAAGGTTTTGAAGGTCATTCCCAAAATAATAGCTGTGAGCCAACCGAAGAAAATAAGGAAGCCATAAACGTTGATGAGCACTATATTTTCTGTATCGGAATTGATAATAAATGATACCACTGCCACGAGCAAAAGCATAGGCAATAGCAGCATAACAATAGACAAAAGCGAAAGTTTCATTTGTTCATCTACCTGCCTGCGAATCCGCTGCTGATAAGCTTTGTAGCAATAGTACACAAACAAAGAAATGGACAAAATAACCCCGGCAATGGGCAGAAAAATCAAGTTCTTTTCGCTAGGGAAATAGAAAATCATTACAAAAGATAATAGCGAAATATTGATGAGGTAATAGACCAGCCACAGCAAACGGTCATTGGTGTATTTGGAGATTAAAAACATAGGGATTAGCCGCGAACCAACGCCAATAATGAGTAACAAAAACCAACCCAAAATACCCGAGTGGGCATGCAAAGCAAGATAATGAAGTGAGTCTTCTTGCAGCAATGGCGCTGTGAAATTATACACTTGCACCAAGCCCAAAAGCACTGTAATAAAAAGCCAAACCGTAGCGGTAAAAACAAAAGTAGCGTGTACATTTTCGGTCTTGCTTCTTGCCATACTTTTCGCCACATTGATAAGGTAGGTCAAAATGCCAATGACTACGAAACGCCCGCCCCACTTGGCAGGGTCGCCCATATCGAAGGTGTAAAAAGCATAAGCCAACAGCGGCACACCAATACCTGTGAGCACAAAAGAAGCGTAGGCAAGCTTGTTGCTATACAACCCCGACTCTATCAACACGGGAATCAGTTGGTGGCTTGCACCCAAAATAATCATCGTACCCCAACCCAATGCCATAATGTGGGTAATAGCCAATAATTGTGGGTGGAAATAGTGAATGTGAAAGGCTTTGGTGCTGCTGAGGAGCAAGATAGTTGCCACCAAAAAAGCCACAGCCGCATAAACATAAAATGGCAAAACAACTTTGTACGAAGTATTGGCAACAGGGCTGTTGCTAGTGGTTTGCGCTATCATTGTCCTCTTTAAAAATTAATAAATAAACTTCGCCTTCTGCTACTTCTTTGACCCTGTAAGTCATATTTCGGTCGGCCAATTCGGGCAGCAAAAATACGGGTATCCTTTTGTGAATCACATATAATGCTTGCTGCGTGGGCAAATTATCCAAAGCAGCCAAAATAGTGAGCATTGGTTGTGGCATCGGCAAGTGCCGAACATCTATTGTTTGCAGCTTATTTTCAAAATATTTTAGTTGTTCGTCCCAAGCCGAAGGGTTAGTGTTGGCAGTCATTTCGGCATTTTTAGTGATTTCTTTTTTATAAAAATAAGTATGTACCAAATCCTTGCTAATGCTGTGGTTGTAAGCCTCAAAACCTTGCTTGCCAAGTAATAAAATTAATGGCACTGGCTCGAAGGTATTTATCAATTTGAGGATGCAACCCGCAGCCATTGGTTGTATGGTTTTTGTTATCAATCGGAAGGGGTCTTCGCCCGACTCCAACATTCCACGCACATCCAATTCGGTAACATTTGCAGCATCTATTTGTTGCATCCAAGATGGTATTTCTTGCTCGGCAGCTGTATCCAATTTGGTGTATTCTTTATTTATTATAAAGCCCAATGGTTGTAGCTTTTCAAAAAAGTCTTCTGCAGTGCAAGCCCCAATTTTGCTTGCCATTGCAATGGTGGTGCGCGATGCCATAATACGGCGTAGCAAGGGATTCCGCAGTTTTGTAAATTTTGAAGAGATACTAATAATGGCTTCCAAAGCATCGGGGTTAGCTTTGAGTAAGGTGGCTATTTTGGTATCTGCGTTGATGCTCATCATTGGCTTTAAATTAAAAAATAAAATCACAAAGACACACTCAAGATAATGCACTGCACAGAACAAAACCTATAATGTGCCTTTGTGAAAAGCTTTATAAATAATCGATTTTTAGTTTAATTTCTTTTCCAATTCTATTGCCTTCGGAAAAAGAATATTGTTCTCTAAATGGATGTGCAAATGCAAGTCGTTTTCAAACTCATCGAGCATCTTAAATAGCAAACCATAAGAGGCGCAAGCATCTTCGGGCAGGGTATAATCTTTCGATAGTAAGCGAATCTCTTCCATATTTTTACCCACCATTTCGTGCTCCATTTCCATCATATTTATAGGATTTTTCACAGTTACTAAATGTGCAGCACGTGTTACATCTTCCTTTCTAGTAGCGGCCACCAACTCTTTGATATAGGGAAACAATATTTTCTCTTCTTTTGCCATATGCGCAGTTAGTTCATTGCGCACATCTTCTACAAGACCTTTTATATCATGTAGCTCTGGATGCTGCTGCCCGTGCACGCCTGCTACCTTTATAGCATAGGCTGTAATGTCTGGCAAAGTCTGGCGCACATAGCTGTGATGGGTATTCACCACATAGTCTGCCAAGAAGTCTAAACTCCACTCGCCATAAGGCATTGGGCGCATTTGTGTGCCTTGGTTTTCTTGCTGCAATTCTTGTTCTATTTTCAATACATCAAGTCCTTTTTCGGCACAAGCTTCTTTCAAAGTTTTCTTGCCACCGCAACAAAAATCAATACCATATTTTTTAAAAACGGCTGCTTTGCGCAAATCTTTAGCCGCTATTTCGCCGAGTGTTTCATCGTTTTCGCCCAAGATGCGCTTGCCTATTTTCACCCGCCACATTTCAGGTCCTTCTTCCAAGTATTCCCAGTTAAAAATATTGCCGCGCTCGCCTAATAGTTGGTAGTAGAGCGGCTTTGGGTCGTGGTCGTTATGAATGGTGAGGCTCTGCCCTTCGCTCAATTCGTCGAAGCGAGCAAAGATAGTGGGGTGTTTCATTCGTGGCTCCAAAACGGAAACGAGGAGGATGTTGTCTTGCATAATATTTGTGTTTTTGATTGTTAAGTATAGAGCAAAGGTAAACGGAATTTCTAATAAAAGTATTTCAATACTTTTATTTAACAATAGTATGACAATCGCAACCTTTGAGCTAATATCCGATTACCAATTTGCAATGACGGTATATAGTTTCTGAAAAAACATAAGTATCCATTAGTTATTGAGCCAGATAATTTATACTGTTATCCTTACTTTTGAAGCATTCAAAATGTGCTATCACGTATCCAATAATAAAAATCAAAAGGCAATCAAATCTCGTTTCAAAAAGGAGTTTGAAAACGAGGATGCATTTGAACCTGCGTTTCATTTGAATGGTTTTGACAAGCCCTTGCTGCCAGTAATCAGCAATGAAGATAGCTCTTTGATAAAAATGTACCGTTGGCGATTGATACCAGAAAACGTACAAGATGAAAGTGCTTTTCTTGCCAATACTTTGAATGCGCGTGCCGATGAATTATTCACAAAATCGTCTTACAAAAACTATGTACAAAACCGTTGCCTGATTGTTTGTACCGGATTTTTCGAACCACACAAAGCTATTGGCGGCAAAACGCACAGCTATTATATACAACCAAAAAAAGAGCCATTCTTTACTTTGGCTGGCATTTGGACGCAATGGCAGGGCATACATACTTGTAGCATTATTACGGTTGACGCTTCGCCGCTAATGGCTGAGGTGCATAATGATGGCAAGCGAATGCCTTTGATTTTAGACGAGCAGATGAGTACTGATTGGCTGCAAAAAAAACTAAGCAAGGAGGAAATGACGGCGATAATGAACCATAAAATTGGTGATGAAAACCTAACTGCCTTCAGGGTGATTGATGGCGTAATGAACGCACAGCAAAACACCAACATTGCAGCAGTAATAGAAGCCTACAAACCAACAGGAGAGCAGGGTTCATTGTTTTAAACTACTCACTTCGTGGGTCATTTTTAAGCGGCATCCGTGCACATTTATACACTTCCAATGCAGGGCAGCCAAAGTCTAAAACTATTTTCCCTAAAATAAGATACACACCATTGCCATAAAGTGGAAAAGCTTTTAAGGATGGCGGGAAATGCACGGTGTCAAAAAACACACCTTCCGCATCGAGGAATGTGCCAAATTTCATCAGTGTTCCTTTCTTTGTTTTCACTGTTTTGTCGGCTACAAAGTCGCCTAGCATCCGTACTATTTTCCCTTCGTAACGCGGCATTTCATCTGCCATTATTTCGCCACGAAAGTTGCTTTGTACCA
>JADLEN010000327.1 GCA_020846105.1 Chitinophagaceae bacterium
AAAAACAAGTACTTCGTGCTGCGGTTTTAATTGTTTTTTCCAACCAAATTCTTGATACAATTGCTGCACTGCATTTTGTGTTTGCAAGAGTACAGAGGGGTCTTGGTATTGCATACGGTCTTGCGTGTAGGCTGTTTTGCTATACCATTTGGCATTGGATTTGGAAAGATGATCGGCCTGCGCCAAAAAGCGCATCGAAAAATCTTGTTGCCTTTTTTGTGAAGTAGCTTCAAACAATGCTGGTGGCACTTCTCGGTCGTAATTTTGTAGCCAAGCAGAAAATTTGAATTGGGTGCTGGCAGCTATTTTATACCCAAAGTTTATGAGCAAGCTATTGGCATTGAGTTTTGCATTTTGCATAATGCTTTCATTGCCATTTACGCTTTTGTAATCAAAATTATTTTCGGCCTGTTGGTGCATCAACTTTAGCGATAGCATCATTTTTTTGTTGCTATAACGTTCTTGAACATTCAGTTTTAATTGTCCGAAACTGCCATATTCGGCACCCAATTTTGTGCGCCATTGTGGCAAGGTATCAGCCGTAAAAAATTGATTGTCGAGCAATACTGCTGCGCTTATATTGCCACTGCCCAACAATGCAGCAGAGCTGCCATAGGCAATATTTATAGACTCGAAATTGGAAACACTGAGCATGGAAACATCTGTGATACCAGCCGCTGCACTATTGAGCGGTATGCCGTTCCACAATACTTGACTTTGGGCAGCAGACGACCCTCTGAAATTGAGGGTGGCCATACTGTTGATGCCATAAGACTTTACAAACACAGGCACTTGCTGTGTGAGCAATTGGGCAAGGCTTTGCAGCTCATATTGTTGTAGCAAGGCAGTATCAATGGTCAGTATTTTTGCACCTTTATTAAAGCTGTTTAGCCGCTCGTCTTGCAGTTTGAAGTTTCTTTTTTTGCGCTGCTGTATCCGCACTTCTTTGAGTTTTAATTCTTGCGCACTAGTATTAAACATCATACCTGTAAAAAGCAGTATTAACAATGCTTTTAGGGAAACGATATTTGTATAAATCTGCTTCAATTAATCGAAATAAAATGCGCCAATACCTACGCCAGTCTTAAATTGTTTGCGTAGGATTCCTGACTTTGAATAGATACCTACAGTGCTGCTTTGTACAAAACCTTTAGGGTCTCCAACATATAGCTCTTGCGAAATAGGATGAATGCCAAGCGCCCAAAAATATTGAAATGAAGTACAACTTATTATGGGGCTAGTAGGTAGCGCGCTACTATTGATTGGCATTACGAAAACACCATTGTTACTACTGCCACCATTATAATTTACTTCAAGAAAAAAGAGGCTATCGGCAGTGTGGTTGCTTACGGGTTTTATGGCTTCTATGCCAGCGGCAAAAGGAAAAAATTTGTTTATTTTTTTACTATTCAATTCAATGCAATGAAGGCTAGAAGATTTACTCTTGTAGGCATTCCCACCCATTATCCAAGCGTTTTTATTTTTATCGAGCAAGATGGATTGAGGAGCTGCTGCCATCAATGCTATGCTGTCAATTATGCGGTCTTGGCTAATGTCTATTTTGTATAGTTGGCGACAAGCGGTGTCCCAACAGCATGCATACACAAAACCATCTTTAAGTATCATGCCCTCCACATTCTGGAATGGCATTTCGATAGATTTTAGAACAGAATAATTTTGGGTGTTGACTATAAATATTTTATTGTTGAAAAGAGATCCAACATAAGCACGATTGTTGCCCACGTGCAATAAGTATCTGGGTTTCGGGACATTAATGTTCGCTTTTTGCAACCAAGTAGCAGTGTCTATCACTATTATTTTGTCAGTATTGTTGATACACAAAAAATAATGGCTATTGACCTTGGTGACGCTCTGGAAAACATCTCCCAAATCTGTGGTATTTGCTGTTTTGTAAAGGTGGTGATACACGCTATCTGTAACAGGAAAATACGCGCCTATTGTGGCGTTTCCGTTGCCCAAACTGCCCTCGCATACTAGTAGTACACGTGTGGTGCTATCCGTTGGCAAGGGTGTATTTGTAGTATTTGGCTTGTCCTTTTTACAAGAAAAAAGAACAAGCCAAATGGCCAACAGTGGAATTATATTTTTGCAAACTTGCCGATACATTTTATGCCAGACGCACTTTTGATATTGATGATATAAATGCCTTGCACTAGCGTACTTACGTCCAATTGGTTACGATGTGTTGCCACATTTTCTAATACAACTTGACCACGGATATCGCACACTACCAAACTAGCATCTGAAACCATTGCAGTGTTTAAAACTACATTAAGATGATTGGTGGCCGGACTTGGGAAAATGGAAATAGCTGTTTCATTTGTTTCGTTCACAGACAACCCCTTTGTATGAATAGCTGCTACCGCATCTAGGTCGAAACCGCCTGAAGGAAAAGGAGTAGGGTAGGGGTCATTAATTTTTTGACCATTAAAATCCTTTGTACCATATTGGCTGATAGCGCCTACTACATCTACAATGCGGATGTGGGTAACGTTGTCTATATCCAAATCAGGATTGCCTTTCAGCTCCTCAAGATCGAAGGGTGTGCCATATTGCGCAATGTATTTACCCGCAAAATTTTCCAAGTATCGTGCATTCATGTAAGTACCCGCTCCTGCAATTTGCACAGTAGAGTTGGTGTTGGAAGTGCTTGGGAAACGTACAAAATTTACACCATCAGAACTTGCCTCAACAAAGGCTAATTCTAGAAAAGCTTCTTCTAAATTTGCTGGGTTTTGAAAGCCATTTTCGAATACGGCAAAGTCGGCACCAGGGCCATTGAATATTGGTTGTAAAAAACTTAATACCGCCACGCCGCTATCGCCAAGGCTCACAACGTTGCCATCTGCGATGCCCACTGCGCTTGTGTTAGCACCGATACTTGTATGGCCAAGTGTAGGGTCGGCAATATTCAAATAGCCTCGGTGCAGCACACAATCATGAGCCCAAGTTTTAATAAGACTACTGGATTTGTGTATGCCTTTGCTACCAACAATACCTATTTGGGGAGCAAACTGGGCCTGCACCAAAGTACTTGTAAATAGAAGTGTAAAAAGTAAAAAACGCATTAAATTATTGCTTTACAAATTGTGCAGATGTTGTCTGTGTGCCATTGTTGAAACGTAACAAATAAATGCCTGCTGGATAATTTGCTGTATTAATGTTTAGTACTTCATTATTCATTTCGAAAGTTGCTACTGTACGGCCCAAAAAGTCTGACACTTGCACGTGTTGCTTGCCTTGAAAGCTAGAAGAAATATGAAGGAGGTCTTGCACAGGATTGGGGTATATTTTGATAGTAGCCATTGGCACTACTGTTTTAATATCAAGACCAGATTCATTAGTCATAAAATTATCCATACAGAAATAGGCGGGTGTGTTCATTCCAAAAGTGCCGTTGTCGGAGGATTGTAAGCGAAACATAAGGCTGTCCATTTTGCCAAGTTTTGCCAAATCTACCCATTGCCAATCATTCACTATATAGTTGAGTGTGGTGTCTGTATTACTAAAATCCGCAAGGTAAAAGCTTACAGAATCTGTGCCCAAAGTATCCATACGATAGGCAAAAACATCAAGGCGGAAATAGTCTTTATCGGTAGCATTAAATTTTTTGGAGAATGCATCTCCATCGCGCATACTGTTATAGGTGTATGTGTTGTTGGTAACATAAAAACCAAGCATAGACTTGCCCAAGGCTGCACCCGTAAGGCGCACTGTATTGGTATTGCCATAGGCTACTACATAATTGCTAGACCCTGCAAAACCTTTAGCAGTTTTAGCAGAATATTGATTTGTAAAGCCGCTCGTAACACTGTCAGTTCTGTTGGAGTAGGCAAAACCGCTTGCCCAAAACTCATAGCCGAAACTAGTATCATACACACAAGGGAAAAAAGCTAAGCCATCGGCAAAACCAACATCGGTACCCAATGCAGAATAATTGACATA
>JADLEN010000328.1 GCA_020846105.1 Chitinophagaceae bacterium
CAAATACAATCACAAGAAAACCAACGCCAAGCAGAGGACATTAGGCAACAGTTATTAGACAAAGACAATAGCATAGGTAAGCCTTTTTATGGGGAAAAAGAATTGCCTTTAAGTGAATCTTTACATCCAAAGGCGAAAGGCTCAATACTAAATGTAGAGCCTAAAAGAGATACGTTTACATTGTCTGAAAAAGACATGTTTGATGCTGAAGCTGAAAAGGTATTGCCGCAAGGTAGCGCAAATGAAAAAATGGTTTATGCCGATGTCTTGCGTAAAAATGACGACAAGATAAAAACATCTGTATTTAGTCAAGTAGCAAGTTCAGTTGATGATGATAAATTTAAAAAGACCATTGGATTTGAAGATTTGACAAAGAGATTTGTCGCCAAAAATGAACAACAACAAAATAGAAGAAATTTAGTAGGGAATTTTAGCCCCAAAGTAAGCCTATCTAATGAAATAATCGACTATGCAAATAGTGCAGAATTTAAGGCAAAGGTTATCAAAAAGGCTAATGGACGACCCGAAATGATGAAGCAAGCAGCCAACGAGGTTCTTGATGCCAAAAAATATGAAATTCTAGGTGCGCCAAGTAGATGGGCGGGAACAACACAAAAGTTCGCTCAATACCTAAATGACGAAGGTGGGGTAATCGGTAAAGCGGTGAATGTCCCACTATCATTTGCATCAGGTAGTGTAGAAGGGCTAGTGGATATTTCAGCATTTTTAGGCAGTTTGGCAAACACATCAACGCAAGTCCTTTCAAATGAAATCAGCGGAAAACCATACAATGTTTCAGATGTATTTTCCGAGAAAAACAAAGCAGCGCAAGATTTATCTATTGGAATGAAACCCAGCACTTCGGTAGCAAATGCCAACCCATACGCAGGGTTTGTCAATGACGTTTCAAGTTCAGTTGGGTATTTAACTTCGGCGGGTGGCGTACTAAAGCCAATTACTACTTTTTCAAAAATCAAAAATGCACTAGCTTTTGGCAAAGCATCAAAAGGGATAACCCAAGCGGATTTAATAGGAGCAAAACTAGCAGGCAAGACAGTAACGGAAGGCAACAAAACATTGGGGGCATTTTCAAAAGCACTACAAGGCAAGCCCGCTGAATTTGTAGCTAACGTATTAGACAATACAGCGCATAATTCAGTAATTATGTTTTCTCCCACATTCCAAGCTAATATTGAGAAGTACAAGGAAATGGGATTTAGTGATGAATCTGCACAGCAAAGAGCCTATGGTGCGACATTTGCGAATATGCTAGCTTTGTCTTTACCAAATGCCGTTCACGCTGCAAAACCTTCATTAATAAAAAGGGTTTTACAAAAAGAAGATAAGCTATTAGTAGCCAAGCAATCGCTAACGCAAGCTAGAAACTTTACAAGGGATATGACTTTATTGCGACTATATGAAAGCAATAGAGATAGGGAAGCAATGATAGACGAGGGTATTAATTATAACAGCAAGCAGCTAGACCAACAATTAGGCGAGCAATTAGCCCACGCAAAAAATGATGCGTTTATTGGTGGTATTTTAGGCTTAAAAGCAGGTATGCGATACAAAGGTTCTCAAATGCAAGCCCAAGCCATTGTAGAAGCAATGCAAGACCCTTCTATGATGACCGCATCAATTAGAGATGGAATTGCCAAAGGGACTATATCTAAAGAAACGGCGAAATCAGCACAAGACTTTTTGACTACGATACAGCCGCACTATTTGCAGACTATTGCTGAAACTAGAAAAGACGGTAAGCCTAAATACACCCCACAAGATGCGGTGCAAGTCGCTATTGAAAAAACAAAAATATCACAAGCAAAAGCAGAATTTGAGCGGTTAAATGCTGAAACTGAAACGGGAACAATAACAGAAACCGACAAAGATGGCAATATAAAAGAACGTACTGTATTCAGACACCCCGATGGGAAAATGTACACATACGAATTTGCGCCTATAAAAAACAAAAAGGCAGTATTGGCAAGTATGATGTCGCAGTCTATGAATGACATTAGGCAGATAGAGAATGGGCAGTATGTAAAAGGCAAATTGGTAAGCGCAGATGAAATGATAGCTATTGCACAATCAAATAGCTTGAATGGCAAATTAAAGCCTAACCAAGCGAAAGAAATTGCCGAAAGCGGACCTTTTGAAGCAGTTGAGATTAATGCGAATGACTTTGCAGAACAGCCCGAAATAGCTAAAAAGGTAAATGACATAAAAGAAGGGAAAGCCGAATTGCCCGATTTGACTAATGTGGCATCAAACGATGCTGTATTGAATAGCGAAGGCAAAGTCGTTGAGGGTAGAAAAAGAGTAGCACACGCTATTGTTCGTGGTGGGGGCAAGATTACGTTTATGAAGCCTATCGAAACCGAACGATTAGCTGAAGTAGCAAGCGAATCATACGAAACGAAAATTGGGGAAACAGAACCAAATGTAGAGGGTATGTCAGAAAACGAAGCTATTGGAGTAAAAGCAATAGCAGACGTATTTAACGCCACTTTAGAAGCTAACGAAGGCAATGTATTCGATGCGCTTACAAACGCTGTAATTGAGGCTAAAGAACGATTTGTTGAGCCACAATCAGTTATTGATGCTATTCAAAAAGCTAAAGGGGAAGGAACTTTTAGCACGCCAATTATTGAGGGGGCGATTAGAGAAGCCAATAGGATTATAGCTGCAAGGGAATCTAGCAATAAAGACCAATCTATTGCGGACAAGATGCGTCAAAATGCTAAGGCTAGAGAAGTTGTACCGCAAGAAGCACCTAAAGAAGGGGGAGAAGGTGTAGGAGGAGATGTGGAAATAAAGAATGAAGGAAAAGCAGACGCGCCAACAGAAAAAAATGTACAAGAACGATTAAACATAAATAATCCTTTTTACAAGAAGGTAAATGATGTTTTAGTTAAATTAGGGTTAATAGAAAAATATAATCCCGAAACAGGAACAGGCGATATTATTGGCGGAGTTGCACAACCACTTTCAGGCAAAGGAGGTTTTGCCGTAGGAGATATGTATTTTTATCCTGATGGTTCAATATCTTATGTTTCCGCAAGAGTTACAGTTCAGTTTGATAAAAAAGGTAATGTAATATATGAAAACACAAAAGAAACAGATGCACAAAA
>JADLEN010000329.1 GCA_020846105.1 Chitinophagaceae bacterium
AACTAGGCACAGAGCTGCATATTTATGGGCAAGGTTACGAGGCTGCGGCAATTGACAGTTTTGTCTCCCAACATCCAAATCGAGGAGTATATTTTCATCATTCTGTAGCTACTGAAAAATTACCTGGTCTTTTGACAAAGTACCATGCCATGCTGATACCATTAAGCGAAGACATTAAAGGTGCTGTGCCTTCAAAAATATTTGCTGCTATGGCTCAGGGAATGCCTATAATATTTAGCGGCAATGGCGAAGCTGCTGCTATTGTACAAGAAAATAATATCGGATTTTCAAGTGCCTCTGGCGACATGCTAGGTCTTATGCGTAACATTGAAACATTGAGCCAAATGCAAGAAGAAGCGTATCAACAACTATGCATTAACAGCTTGCTTTGTGGACAACAAAAATTTAATAAAGACAAGCAGGATGTGCTGTTTTTAAACTTTTTAGAGGCAATAAAAAAATGATTTTTTTGCTTTGAGCCTAACGCCTTGGCTTGTACATTCTGTTGAGGTCGGCGCCGCAGCCACAGCCTTTTCGCTTGGTAGATTTGCAAGCACTATTTGCCGTTGTAAAACCAATCACAAATAGTAAAAAAATTATTGTTGTAAATATTTTGCTTCGTTTCATAATGTGCTACTTTTGTAAAAATAGTAAAATCGAGTGAACAAAAAGCAGTTGCGCATTCTTATTGCTCCGTTAGATTGGGGCTTGGGGCATGTTACCCGGTGTGTACCAATAATAACGCATATTCAAGAGGCACAACACAAGGTGATTTTTGCAGGAAATAATGTGCAACAAGCCTTTATCAAAAATACGTTTCCCAACATAGAATGTATTTTTCTTGAAGGATATAATGTTGCCTATGCCAAAAGCAAAGCGGCTCAGATACCTAAAATGATAGCCCAAATACCGCGGCTAAAAAAAGCAATAAAACGGGAACATCTTTGGTTACAAAATGTAGTAAAGTCTCATAAAATAGATGGTGTAATATCAGACAATAGGTATGGTTTATTCCAGAGCCATGTTCCCAACATTTTACTTACGCATCAATTGCAAATAAAATCGGGCTATAGCAAATGGATTGATAAATTTTTATTGAAAATGCACTACAATTTTATCGATAATTTTCATCAATGTTGGGTGGTGGACACTACAGAAGATACTGGACTGAGTGGTGATTTGGCGCACCCACGAGTATTACCCAAAAAAGCCAAGACAAGGTATATTGGCCTATTATCGCAATGCCGTATTGCTAAAGAAAAAAAAGCTAAAGATGAGGACAATCTTGTGCTTATTTTGTTGTCGGGGGCAGAGCCTCAGCGCAGTATTTTATCATCCATTTTATGGAAAAAAGCTATAAAGTCGGACAGGCATATTTTATTTGTAGAAGGCAGCCAACAGGCAATAGCACCTACTATTATTCCCGACCATATCGACTATCATAAAAGCCTTTCGGCCTCAGACCTTCACAAGGCAATAGCGGCAGCCTCCATCGTTATTTGCCGCAGCGGCTACTCTTCATTAATGGATTTGATAGCGATGCAGAAAAAAGCTATACTCATACCCACACCTGGGCAAACAGAACAAGAATACCTTGCCAAAAGAATGCACAAGAAAAAGATTTTTATGGCAGCTTCGCAACAAAAATTTGATATCCAAACCTCCCTACTCAACGCTTCTGTATTCCCTTTTGCACAAAACGATTTTCAACAATTATTCGACATGCATCAAGCGCCGCTCAACAATTGGTTTGCAGCAATTATTAAAGCTAAAAAAGCTTGATGCCTACGTGCGCTTGAAAAACATATTGACGCCAAACATCCTTAGAACTTAGGTTATTTAAGTTTTGAAAGTCAAACAATGTACGCAACCCGATATCGGCATTACCAATATGCATAGTGGCCCCAATAATGCCAGCCGTATTGCCCGATTTAAATAAGGTTTTGGCATCGCGCACTAGAGCAGCATTATCTTTTACATTTACAATTCCGTAAAACTGAACACCCGTTTGCAACCATATCAAGCGTGCCATTCTAAATTGCAGCACCACAGGCAATGACAATTTATTGACCCTGAAGGTGCCATTTTTTACTGAGTCTTTAATATCGTTGTAGAATGATTTGTAAAGCGAATAGAAGTTATCACTGGTTTTATAATCCGACTGTTCAAAAAGTCCTTCTATTTGCGCACCAAATGCACCACCTTTAATACCGGCATACACACCGCCAAGCATGTTAGATTTAATACCGTTTGTCCAAGATTTGCCAGACAGGTAAGAGAAGTTTGCACCAAACTTTATACCTGCATACATCTTTGGTAGCGCCTTTGATTTCCGTGTAGGATTGGCAGCCT
This sequence comes from Chitinophagaceae bacterium, assembly GCA_020846105.1. Lineage (GTDB taxonomy): Bacteria > Bacteroidota > Bacteroidia > Chitinophagales > Chitinophagaceae > Rurimicrobium. The sequence goes on from JADLEN010000329.1 coordinate 2,353, forward strand.
TTAGCATTTGAGCATTTGCTGTTACAACAGTCACAACACACAATACTGTGGAGCAAACCAAAATAACCCAAAAACGAAATTTACCACAAACAAGCTTTTTCATTATTTACTTTCATTTTGGGGGTGGATAATCATAAATTTATTGTCAAATGGCCGAATGGATTCTTTAATAAATTGGAATAAGGAAAAGCCCGATATTGGGTAATAGGTCAAAAAGTTTTCTACACGCTCCTGCAAGCCACCATTGGGAGCTACAGCTTGTTTCAGCTTTGCAATTTTATTCATGTTTATTGCCGCTTTACGCTTGTGTGCTTTGAAAATTTTATGCTCTAGCACATCTATTTGCTTCCGCATTTTGGTGTTGGCTGCTAGCGTTGCTTGTGCCAATGTTTTATCGGCTTCGTATGCCTTTTGTTTAATGCTATCCATCACTTGCTCTAGCAATAATACTTCTTCTTCAAAAGCTTTTCCATCGTTTCTATTTTGTAGCATCCATAGGTTTTCTATGGCTTGCTGCGGCAAGAAAATATCTTTCCAATTTAGCTTTAGGTCATCAATTAATTTCCAAGTTTTTGCATCAATTATCTGTACAGATTGGCGCAACATTACTTGCGGATAAAACACTTTGTAGTGCACAAATAATGGCCGCAATTGTAACCAATAGGCAAGCTCGGCGCCACCCCCAATAAATCATACATTGGGCAATATTGTTTCTTGGTAAAGGCCACGCAAAATAACATTAGGGCTAAAACGCTCGGGCTGCTGTGCAAGCTCTGCTTGTATCTGTTGCTCATTAAATTTCAAGTCTGCATTAACTACCTCCCAAATGTCTCCATTTTTTTCTATTCGCGCTCTAAGGTTGTCTTTTAGGTAAAATAGATTTATTGGTCTTGGAAATGCCTGTGCTTTATATTTTTCGGCAAGCTTATCGCTTTGCGCTTTGGCTATAGGATATGCATTTTGGTGCATCAGGTCATCACTCATTATGGCACTAAAAGTTGCTTTAAGCAAGGCATTGTCGGGGTCTAGCACTACCAAGCCCAAATGCCCGAAAAGGGCATGTACCAGGTATTGTGTAGCACTAGCAATAGTTGGGTGTTGCAGATAGGCATTGCTTAAAGTTTCTATCAGCTCGCTACAATAATTACTTGGTGGGCCTAGTCTTTTAAATAGCTCCTCTAGTAAAGGCTTTAAGCTTTTAGTACTCATCCTGCCCACAGCGCCTGTCTGTGTATCGGCTTGCCATTTGTATTTTTGTGCATCGTACCAAAACTGCCCTAGCTCGTCCAAGTCATTGTCCTCGCTACCCATATAATACACCGGTACAAAATGATTGTTAGGATAAAGTGTACCGAGTTCTTCTGCCATCTTAATGGCATGCAGTATTTTATAAAAAAAGTATAAATAGCCTGTCATCAAATTGGGCTGATGGGCAGTACATATTGTAAAAGTATTTTCGTTTAATAGTGCATTAATATTGGTGTTTACTTGTTTTTGGTCTTCAAGTTTTTGGTATTGCTCTTTTAATACCGTTACTAACTTTTGCCTATCTACAGGGTAGTTTTTGCGTGCTTCAATGGCAAGTTTTACCCCATCGATATTTGGTGCAAATTCATAAAACGGTTTTAATGAATCTGCTTGATTTATATAGTCTTGCACCAAGCCAGAAAATGATTGGGTGCTGCTATACGGTATGTAGGTACAGTCTGTTTCCAAAATATTTATTTAAAAGAAAAAATCAATTTCAAAGTTAAACGTTTACCCTTTGGCTTTTGATAATTTTATCTTAATAAAAAAAGAGACTCACCATTTTTCGGTGAGCCTCTTGCTTATTTATTCGGTTTCTTTTTTGTGCTGCGCTACAGCATCTAGCGCTTCGTAAAACTCGCTGCCATACTTGCGTATAAGTGGCTCTTTCAAAAATTGATATACAGGTACTTTTAGTTTTTTTCCAAGCTTACAAGCAGGCCTACAAAGGGTTTTGCGTGGTTCGTAATTTACCAGCTCATATTCCGAAGATGTGTCAATCCTTATCGGGAACAGGTGGCAGGAAATTGGTTTTTTAAAATCAATTTTACCGTCCCTATGCGCTGCTTCTATACCACATTTTACGATGCCCAAATCGTCAGTAAATGCATACACACAAATGCCACCATCAACAGTGGGTGTTACCAATCCATGCTCATCATCTATCACGTGCGTGCCTTGCCTTTCTATTTCTGCTAGGTATGCTGCAGGCAGATAATCTTTTACTATCGGCAATATTTGGCTTATTATCTCGGCCTCTTCACTAGTAAGTGGCGCACCACAATCACCATCTACACAACAGCCACCTTTGCAACGCTCTAGGTCGCACACAAACTGTGCTTCCACTACATCATCACTCAGTAGTACATTGTCAATAGCTATCATTGCGCTTCGTTAAATGCTTGTACGCCCAAATATCTTTCTGCATCCAATGCTGCCGAACATCCACTACCAGCTGCTGTTACCGCTTGCCTGTATAGCTTATCTTGTACATCGCCACAGGCAAATACACCTTCGATATTGGTTTTAGAAGTGCCGGGTATGGTATTAATATAGCCTTCCTCGTCCATGTCTATAAAGTCTTTAAAAATACCAGAGTTGGGTGTATGACCTATGGCCACAAAAAATGCACTTAGCGCTATTTCTTGCTTTTCGCCATTAACCGTGTTGCGTATGCGCAAACCACTTACTTTTTTATCGCCAAGTATCTCGTCTGTTTCACTATTCCAGTATATCTGAATGTTTGGCGTGTTCAACACTCTTTGTTGCATTACCTTACTAGCGCGCATCTCGTCGCGTCGTACAAGCATATGCACTTTTGTACACAGCTTAGCTAGATAAAGTGCTTCTTCGGCAGCAGTATCGCCAGCGCCAACAATAGCCACTTCTTTTTCTTTGAAAAAGAAACCATCGCATACTGCACATGCCGATACGCCATAGCCATTAAGGCGTTGCTCGCTCTCTAGGCCCAGCCACTTGGCCGATGCTCCTGTAGCTATTATCACGGTATCTGCCTCTACCCATTTTTCTTCGTCTATCTCTACTTTAAAAGGGCGACTGCTAAAATCTACTTTGGATGCCATACCCCAACGGATATCTGCCCCCATTCTTTTGGCTTGTGCTTCAAAATCTTTCATCATCTGCGGGCCCATTACACCATCAGGGTAGCCAGGATAATTCTCAACATCGGTAGTGATGGTAAGCTGCCCACCGGGTTGTAGCCCTTGGTACATTATGGGTTTAAGGCCTGCTCTTGATGCGTATATTGCCGCAGTGTATCCTGCTGGGCCCGAGCCTATTATAAGGCAATGAATTTTTTCTGAAATTTCCATTTGCTGTTTGTTTTAATTTTTTTATTGTTTGCTTTTAAAATATGGTGTTGTGCTAAAAAACGTACTTGCCCTCTGGTGTGTACATTACAGGCAATCGCTTGCGGGTCTGCTCAAAATAGTCGTAGCCTGCTTTGAGGTTTACCCAAAATTTTTGCTTTGCCTCTTCGGTAGCATAGGTACGGCCTAGATAGTCCAAACCTTTCTTGTTGAATTTTGTAGGGTATATGGTTATCGGAATATAATTCTGCCCATTAAGCTTGGCATTAAGGCATACCACATACAGCTCTTGTATCACATCGTCTGTCATAGGCATGCAACCTACTGTTACACATCCTCCGTGGATATAAATATCGCCACCGGGCTTCTTTTTGTCGCCTAGTATGATGTCGGAATAGTTGGGGTAATTAATGAGCATAGACAAGAAAAAATCGCTTTGCGGATTGAAATCCTCGATAAAATAATTCCCCTCAGGCACTTGCCTATCGCCCTCGCAACGCTTAGGGCCCAATATGCCACTAAGGGCGCATACCCGGTATAGCTTCACCAGTTTGTAAGGGTCATTGGGATTATCGCGGCCCCATAGCTCCATCTCGTTTTGCGATTTGAAACTGCGTATATACACATCTTTTGGTGGGTAGCTAAGCCCTTTGGATACAAACATCCTACGGGTGCTATCGCCAAAGTTGGCGTATGCTTTGGCCACCCGCGAAAATGAAAGCTGGCTATTACGCAAGTTGTTATTATCGGTTTGGGCCCATAGCGCAGGCAAGCACAGCATTGTGGCTATTAGCGAGAGGCCTATTTTTTTCATGTTCATGCTCTTTGTCTTTGTGCGCAATGGCAAGATGGGCAATTATAACAAAATACCTCTGCGCAATTTTTTCAAGTTGCACAAAGGTATTTTTTAAGGGTCAAAATATTTTCCTAAAAAAGAGGTCGTCGATGACTACTATTTTACCGTGAAAATCAAAATCTTCTGATTCACAATTCCATGCTCATTTTTTACAGTAACGGTAAAACGCTCCGTACCTGCTTTCATCAGCGTAGTAAAAGTGTGTAAGTAGCTGTAAGTCACCTGCTCTTCGCCCTTAAGCTCCGAGTAATATACCGTAGTATCGGCCGTGCCGCTATACGTGCGCACCACCTCAAAAGTAGTGTTGTTGCTCAGGTCTTCTGCCCTATCGGTTTTTACCTTAAACATGTATCTTTTGTCTTTTATCAGCGTACTATCCATAGTAAGATAATCTGTACCCGATACAAACTCTATCAGCGGCTTATTGCCCACCACTATAGTTTTGCGGCAAGCCGATACACCTAAAATAACTAGCAGTGCTAGCACACCCATTACGATTACTGAACGATATTGCATTTGTCTATTGTTTTTAATTTATTTTTTGCGACAGCTAAGATAAGTAAATAATTTGCTAAGATACAATAGCCACACCAAATACTATTCTTTTGGGGGTGGCTTGTAGTATTTAATTGGTAATAATCAATTGTCCAAAACAGAAAAAAGCAGCAACATCTGTTACTGCTTTTTTGACACTATTAAAGCTTAGAAAAAGTTTTTTATCAACGAATATTGCTTTTTGGCTACCACATTCCCCAATACGATGTTGGCGGTTTGGTATATTAAAGGCATTCGTCTTTATTCACCTTTTTCGAGCAATCTTCCACACGCTTCACAAAATCCATTATCATCGGGTCGGCATACACACCATAGGCATCAGAGAGTGTGCCTTTTTCGCCTTCCATAGTTTCTATGGCATAAAGTATTGAATTGTCTTGAGGGTCGGAGTCGCCTTCAAAGCGATAAAAGTTTACAATCTTTACATCATTAGCACCATACATTTTTTGGCTTGCCAAGCTTTGCAAACCTGCATGATTTACCTTAAATTGAGTGGTAAAACCCTGCGCATCCAACATTTGGCAGCATCCCACCAACGTTTTCATTTCATGTCCTTTGTTTTCGTGTGTCATAATATTTGATTTAGTGTATGATTAAATGGTGCTTTAAATAAAAGCCTTGTTTACAATACAAAGGTAGATGTCGCAAACGCCACTCACCTTACACGATAAGCAGCAATAGTTACAAGATTTCCACGCGGCATATATTTTAAACTCAAGTAACGCGTTAGCAATTTAAAAGCCTGACAACAGGCATTAGCCCTCGCTAGGACTATTGTACCCATTGAAAAGCAAACAGCACCTATTGATTAAGTACCAAGTACCTATTGATTAAGTACTGGTATTTATTGATTAACTCTGTATACCCATTGATTGTATTATAGTGTGTATTGATTAACTAGGTATACCCAATTATTAACTTAGAATACCCATGGATTAACCCAGGGTACCCATTGATTAAAAAATAAGCTAATTTTGCCCCAAAACATAACATATGATACTGTTGGCAACTCAAAGAATTGCTAGCGCAAAAAGGCATCGCACAACCACATAGCTAGCTGCGCAAGGTGCATATCTCGCACAATGTAGCTAGATGCTGCGCAACCAACAACAGCGGGTAGGGCTGCGCCAACTCAACAACATTTGCAGCGCAGCCTGATGCACTCCCAACGACCTCTTTGCTTGGCAGCCCGACGAGCAACTGCTGCTGCCCGAGACACCCCCCCTGCACAAGATGCGCGCCCGCGCCATCAGCAAGCTAAATGATAAAATAAAAAAACTAACACCCGAGCAAATAACCGAGCTAGAAAGGATGGCAGGGGAGATGGGAGGCAAGGACGACCTAAGTATCGGTACAAGGCCTCAAAAGATTGAGCCTCAGAACATTTTGCTATAGCAAAAGCGTAGCACTATTGTATGCCTGTTTAGTACTCGTATAAATTCAATTTTTGAACTATTCGCAAGCCAGCTAAGGCGTATAGAGCAAAATGAAAGGGGACAAAAGGTAGTTGATACATATTTGTCCCCTTCGGTGCGGCAAAGTTGTCAAAGTTCGAACTCTATAAGTACAGATTTAATGGCGATAATGAATTATTAAAGTAACGTTTCTTGCTTAATTATGCTATTTGAAAAACCTCAACATTTTGCAAGACAGTATTTATTATTGCTACAAACTTTTCTCCATTTAAACCAAAAAGTGCTTACAATTATCCTTATCATTTGCTTTTTAAAATTTTCATAGGAAATGATTGTTTTTTGCATATTTTTTTTACTTTCGATTTGTAACTAAAATTTTTTACTTCAAAACATTCATTTTATGCCTACAAATCCTATTGAAGAAATCATTAATAATCTTGATGCACTGCGCGATACGCTGAGCCAAGAAAGCTGTCTCAAAAAAGAGCCATTTATCAAGCTAGGTGCGGGTCAAGCTCCTGTCCTTAATTACAATATTCCTCAAAATTCTTGCTTTACTACGTATGGCAACGCTCCTCTCAAAGGAATTCCTACTGCTTATTTTCTGCAAGAAGCAAAGACAGCACCCGTTGGCAATTTTTTTGATGTAGTACAAAATCAATCACCTGAAGTGTTGCAACAACGTTTTGCCGAATCCATACAATTACAAAGAGCAGACGACGTAATC
>JADLEN010000330.1 GCA_020846105.1 Chitinophagaceae bacterium
GTCGTACACCAGACATTCTACGTTTATTATTTTTTTACCTTCTCGTATCACCGTGCTTTTGGCTTGTAAGCGCTCGCCCACTTTGATGGCGTAGAGGAAATCTACGTTGAGGTTGAGTGTGGTGTAATTGACAGTGGTTTCTAGGCTGAGCACTGCCCAACCAATGCTTTCGTCTATCACCAAGGCCATCATGCCACCATGGATATGCTTGTAAGGGTTGGTCATCTCGGCGCGGATGGTGAGGCTAATACTAGCCGTGCCACGCTCGATATGGTCTAGCGTAAAAGCAAGCCAGTTGCCGGCTTCGGATGGCGAAATGGTCATTTGCTTGCCTAGGTGTTGCTTTAATTTCATTGGTAAAAAGTATGTGCGGATATGGCTGCAAAGTAAATAATAAATGTGCCTAATAGCTGGGCTTTTTGTGTAAAGAAGTATTCTGTACTTTCGGGCTTCGGATATGAACAAGCCTATTGCTTACACAAGTGCATTTTGCCAATGGATATTACAGTCTAAACTGCGTACTTACGGTAGCTTTTGGTTGTTGCTTTTTGTGCTTTACATACCAGCGTGGCGTGCCGGTTTTGTGAGCGATTTTACTGGTTGGCTCTACGATTTGCAGCAAAGTAGTTTTGCCGACCATATCAATCGTGTGCACTTTAAAGTAGAAAGTCTTTATCAGTTTTCGCAACTAGTGACTTGGTTTTTTTATCAGCTTTTTGGTACCCATCATTTTTTGTGGCATTGCCTGCATCTGAGCCTGCATGCGCTCAATGTAAGTTTGCTGTATTGGTTGTTAGTGGCTTTGTTTCGGCTACCTGTGTCGGGCAAAATAGCACTTTATAGTGCAGGTATTTTGTATTGCCTTGCCCCGTCGGTGTCAGAAGTTATTGTTTGGGAGCCATCCTTTCATTATCTACTGGGCTTGCTATTGTTTTTGGGGGTAATGCATGCGGTATTGCGCTATACATACAGCCAACAATACAAATGGCTGTTGCTGGCTTTTGTTATTTATTTTTTGTCTAGTTTTTCGATAGAGCTGTTTTATCTCACGCCTGTATGTGCAGGGTTATTACTGTATGTAGCTAGTGTGGGAGATGCAAGTGTTGCAAAGCTTTCGTTGCCGTCATTGTTGCAAAAGACCTTGCCATTTGCGCTGATATTGGTACTGCATTTTGTTTTGGTAAAACTGATTTATGGGCATTGGCTGCCACATATCAATGCTGAGAATTTTGCACAAACAGCATGGACCAATACTTGGAGCAAACCTTTAAAAATACTAATCAACTTGCTTTTTCTTGGCAGGTTTTATGGGCAAGATACAAAGGCGCTTGTGTATCATTGGGCTGGGCTACCACAAGTGATTATTGCTTTTTATGGTTTGTGCGTTCTATTGTTTTTTACAATTGGTCGTTATTTAAAATTGTATTGTGCTCATGCGGCTCTGCCATTTTTCTTCATTACTTTTTGCTTGGTAATGATGCTTGGTTTGTGTATACCGCTTTGGTTTTCGAGTGATTTTTGGGTAGTTTATGACCGCTATAGCTATTTTCTTACAGGTTTTTTATTCGCCTTTCTTGCTATGATGGCTTATTGGTTGCTGCCTCGTTGGTTGGGCATTGTTTTGTTTGTGTCTTTTGCTGGTGCCAATGTTTTGGCTTTGTACAAAGTAAATAAAAAATGGGCGGATTCTGCAGCACTTACCCACGATTTGATGCTGTCATTGCCGCAACATTCTGACAAAAAAGTTTTGCTGCTGAATATGCCCCAAGCAATGAATGGTATTTTTATGATGACCGCAAATGAAAGTAACGAAGTACAGGTAATGCGCAATTTATTGTACCCCGAAAAAGAAAAATACCCCTTGATAGACGTATGTGCCTACAATATGCTAACGGTAAAGGATGGCGCACATGTACAGGTGCTTAATGATAGTACCGTGCGGGTAATGCTAAATCAGTGGGGCACTTGGTGGTGGTACAATGATAAAGGTGCTACGAATATGGAGCATCAATATTTTAGCAAACAAATGGATGAGTATGGCTACAACCTACTACTCAAAGGCAAGCGTGATGAGTATCTGTTGCTATACCAAGTGGGTAGGGAATGGAAGGTAGTGGATTGGTCAAAACAAAATGAAGACCAATACTGATAAAATTGTTTTTACAAATTAGGATTCATTTACACTTTTTGCTAAGGTTTTATTGTTTAACTGATTACCTTTGTCCAATGCCTAAGAGTGAATTATTTTTAGGTTATTGTCAACATAATATTTGATATCTCCAACAACAATGCAAGATTTTTCTTACCTCAACAGTTCGCATCCGTCTTACATCGAGGCGCTTTACAATGAATATTTAAAAAATCCAACAGCCTCAGACCCTGAGTGGAAAAGCTTTTTCGACGGTTTTGATTATGCATCTGGTCGTACCAACGGTACTACTGCGCCAGTTGCCTCATCAGTGCCTACTAGTGAGCATCTGAGCAAGGAGTTTGCTGTGTTTAAGCTCATATACGGCTATCGTAGTCGTGGGCATTTGCTGGCAGACACCAACCCCATACGTCCGCGAAAAGACCGAAATGCCGATCTTAATCTTAATGATTTTCATCTTAGTGACGCCGACCTGGATACCACATTTGCCGCAGGCAATTTTGTTGGCTTGCCCAATGCACCATTAAGAGATATTATCAAAAAATTAAAAACCTTATACACAGGTCATATTGGTATCCAATATACCTACATCAATAATAGCGAGAAAAAGCATTGGGTGCGTTCGCGTTACGAAGCCCTGATGATGGAGCCAATACAGCAAACAACGCGTCGTAGGGTTTTAGAAAAACTAAACCAAGCGGTGATTTTTGAGAAGTTTTTGCACATGAAGTATATTGGGCAAAAACGTTTCGGACTTGATGGCGGAGAAAGCACTATACCTGCATTGGATTTTATTATTAATAAATCTGCCGATGCTGGTGTAAAAGAAGTAGTGATAGGTATGGCGCATCGTGGTAGGCTAAACGTGCTAGCCAATACAATGGGCAAGCCTTATGAAAAGATTTTTTCTGAGTTTGAAGGTGTAATACCTGCAGACAATGCAATGGGTAGCGGAGATGTAAAATACCATCTTGGTTATCGTACAGATATTGTGACCCCTTCTGGCAAAAATATTCGCTTACAGCTAGCGCCCAACCCATCGCATCTAGAGGCTGTAAACCCTGTAGTTGCAGGTTTTGCACGTGCCAAATGTGATGCACTTTACGAGAATGAATACGATAATGTATTGCCAATATTAATTCATGGCGATGCCGCTGTTGCAGGTCAAGGTATTATTTACGAAATGTTGCAAATGAGCCGTCTTGAGGGCTACAACAATGGTGGAACAATACATTTGGTTATCAACAACCAGATAGGTTTCACAACAGATTTTGCCGATGCTCGCTCATCTGATTATTGCACCAGTGTGGCTGCAATGGTACAGGTACCCGTTTTTCATGTCAATGGCGACGACCCAGAAGCTGTAGTGCGTGCATGTAAGTTAGCAGTAGAATATCGTCAGAAATACAACGACGATGTATTTATTGATATCGTGTGTTACCGTCGGTTTGGGCACAATGAAGGTGACGAGCCCAAATTTACCCAACCTTATATGTATGGCATCATAGAAAAGCACAAAAACATCCGCGATATCTATGCAGAATTCTTATTAAATAATGCAGATGCTGAGGCGCAAAATTTGGCAAAAGAATTAGAAAAATCGCTGTGGGATGAATTGCAAACCAAGCTAGATGCAGTAAAGCAAAGTCCGCTACCTTATAGCTATCAAGAGCCCGATGCTCCTTGGCAGCCCATGCGCAGAGCTATCGATAAAGATTTTGAACAATCTCCTGAAACAGCAATTGATATTGCGAAAGCGAAAGAGCTTTTTTATGCACTAATGACCAACAACTCTGACGTAAAACCATTGAAAAAAACGCAGAAGTTACTTACCGATAAAATAAAGCTTTATGAATCTGACGGCAAAGTAGATTGGGCAACGGGCGAGCTTCTTGCTTATGCTAGTTTACTAAACGAGGGTCATGATGTGCGACTAAGTGGCGAGGATGTAAAACGTGGCACCTTCTCGCACAGGCACGCTGTATTGTTTGACGAAAAAACAGGGGGCGCCTATAACAGACTAAGTGTTACGGCCCAAAATGATGCCCATTTTCATATTTACAACTCTTTGCTCAGCGAGTATGCTGTGCTAGGTTTTGAATACGGATATGCCATGGCCAACCCCAACAGCCTTACCATTTGGGAGGCGCAATATGGTGATTTTGCCAATGGTGCACAAATAATTATAGACCAATACCTGACAAGTGGAGAGCAGAAATGGGCGGCTATGAATGGCCTAGTAATGCTATTGCCGCATGGCTACGAAGGTGGTGGCCCAGAGCACTCAAATGCACGTCCAGAAAGGTTTTTGCAAATGGCTGCTGAAAACAATATTGTAGTAACCAATATCACAACTTCGGCAAATTTTTTCCACGCATTACGTCGTCAGGTAAAATGGAGCTTTCGGAAACCGCTTATCAACTTTGCCCCTAAGGCCAATTTACGACACATACGTTCTTATTCTACTTTAGAAGAATTTGCTACTGGCGGTTTTCAAGAGGTGCTAGACGACAATACAATAAAAACGGCAAGCAAAGTAAAACGAGTGCTGCTTTGTACTGGCAAAATGTACTTTGACCTTAGCGAAAAACAACTTGTGGATAAACGCGATGATATTGCCATAGTACGCTTAGAGCAAATTTACCCACTACCATTAAAGCAATTAGAAACATTGCACAAGAAATATAAAAATGCTGAGTGGGTTTGGGTGCAAGAAGAGCCTTCAAATATGGGGGCTGCAAGCTTTTTGAAAACTAATTTTGAAGCCTTTGCGCTTAAATATATTTGCAGAGTAGCTAGTGCATCTACAGCTACAGGTTTTGGGAAAGTGCATACCAAAGAGCAAAACGAATTAATAGAAAAAGCATTCGGATAAGCGAACATTTTTCAGCATAAGGGGTGAAATAAAATTCACCCTTTATTTTTGTAACCTAATAAGAATATTTATGAAGAATATAAAAATTATAGAAGTACGGTCGGAGATTGGGGCAGGCACACGTGGTGCAAGCCTTGGCATTGATGCTATCAAAATTGCAGCCTTAGACTTTATGAGCAATTTTTTTGTAAACTTCCCATCAGAGATAGTGCCAGACCAAAACAATCTCTTGTACGAACCAGTTGCATCGCCTTATGCCAAGCGCATACATGGCATACATACAATGTATGAGCGTGTTTCTACAGCAGTAAGCGAGACTATCAAGTCGGGTATTTTTCCGGTGGTTTTTGCAGGCGACCATAGTACTGCAGGCGGCACTATAGCAGGCATTAAAATGGCCAACCCAAAACGCAGATTAGGGGTAATATGGATAGATGCCCATGCCGACATGCACACGCCCTACACTTCGCCATCGGGTAATATGCACGGCATGCCTTTGGCTACTGCAATGGCCTTTGACAATCTTGAATGCAAAGTACACAACCCCGACCCCAAGACTGTTGATTACTGGAATAAATTGAAAAACATTGGCAAAATTTCGCCTAAAATACAGCCAGAAGATTTAGTCTTTATTGCTCTTCGCGATTACGAAAAAGAAGAGGAAGCATTACTAAAAAAGCATGGCATAAAAATAGTAACGGTACAAGAAGTGCGTCGTAAGGGTATTGAAAGTGTTGTGCGCCAAACCCTAGCCCACCTTAGCAAATGCGAAGATATCTATGTGTCTTTTGATGTAGATAGCCTCGATAGCAGCATATCACGCGGCACAGGCACGCCTGTGAGCAACGGCCTTAAAGAGCGTGAGGCCGAAGATTTGATAGCCGCATTGATGCAGAACTATAAAATTTGCTGTGTAGAAATTGTAGAAGTAAACCCAACCTTAGACAAAGAAAACCTGATGGCCGAAATAGCTTTTAATATTATAAGGCGTGCCGTTAATATTTTAATGGTAAACTAAGCCATTTATGAATATTGAAATATGGTCTTTAGGCAAAGCAAACGACTCCTTTATCGAAGAAGGTATTCAGTATTATTTTGGCAAAACAAGGCCATGGAATAATATTGAGCTCGTAGTGCTGCAAGTGCCCAAAAAGCTAGTGACTAGCGATGTACTGCGCAGCAAACAAATAGAAGAAGAGCTTATCCTCAAAAAACTCCAAGCACATCATTATCTGGTATTGTTAGACGAGCGCGGCAAGCAGCTCGACTCTATACAATGGAGCCATCAGTTTCAAAACTGTATGAACCAAGGCGTGAAAACCCTAGTGATACTCA
>JADLEN010000331.1 GCA_020846105.1 Chitinophagaceae bacterium
TAAAGAAGAAAACCTTAAAAGCATTCTTAAATACCATACCAAAACCTTAAAAACCCACAGCCACGCGCAAAGTAGCACCCGCGAAAGCGTGAGGGATGTGCCAGGTGGCTGCCCTTGCAGCCAGCCCGCAGGGCCGCAGCGCAGCGGAGCCTAGAGCAGCCCGGCGCCGCCCCTTTGCTAGCATGTGCGTAGAGGGGCGGCGACACGCCCGCATGAACGTATACATTCGGGCAGGCCCAAAAGCTCGGTTGATTTTACTACTTTTGAGGGCAGTTAAATATATAAGCAACAATGATGACAATAGCAATAATAGGTAGTGGCGCCATGGGTAGCGGTATAGCTCAGGTGGTGGCTATGGCGGGCAACAAGGTGCTGCTGTACGATACCAATGAAGCGGCGCTGGGCCGTGCCGAGAAAAACCTCCTAAGCACGCTAGACAAGCTGGCTAGCAAGGGCAAAATAAGCAATGCCCAAGCTACCGAATGTGCCCAAAATATAAGCTATGTGGGCAGTATAGCAGGGCTGGCACAGGCGCAGCTGGTGATAGAGGCTATTGTAGAAGACTTGGCGGTGAAGCAAGAAGTGTTTGGCAACATAGAGGCGGTAGTGGCCAAGGATTGTGTGCTGGCTAGCAATACTTCGTCGCTATCTATAGCTTCGATAGCGGCGGCTTGCGAGGTGCCAGAGCGGGTGATAGGCATCCATTTTTTCAACCCAGCACCGCTGATGGCCTTGGTAGAAATAATACCTGCGGTGCAAACCCGTGAGGGCCTTGCCGATGAGGTAAAAGACTGGGTGAGCAGCTGGGGCAAGCTGGCGGTGATAACGAAAGACACGCCGGGCTTTATTGTAAACCGTGTGGCACGCCCCTACTACAGCGAGGCTATAAGAATAATGGAAGAAGGCATGGCTAGCTGTGCTACGATAGATGCTGCGATGGTGGGCCTTGGTGGTTTTCGGATGGGGCCCTTTGCGCTTATGGATTTTATAGGCCACGATGTAAATTATAGGGTTACAGAGTCGGTGTTTACGGCCTTCTTCTTTGACCCAAGATATAAGCCATCGCTGAGCCAAAAGCGCTTGTATGAGGCAGGCTATCTGGGCCGCAAGACAGGCCGAGGGTTTTATAACTACGCCGAGGGTGCCGAGCAGCCCATAGCCGATACCGATGTGGCGCTACAACAAAAAATACTAAACCGTATATTGGTGATGCTGATAAATGAGGCCGCCGATGCACTGTTCTTGAACATAGCCACTGCAGCCGACCTAGAAACGGCTATGACCAAAGGGGTAAACTACCCGAAGGGCTTGCTGGCTTGGGCCGAGGAGCTGGGCTGGGCCAATGTATTGCAACAGCTAGACGAGCTGTATAACTATTACCATGAAGACCGCTACCGCGCTAGCGGCTACATAAGAAATAAAATAGCTGTAGGCTAATGGAAGCGCTACTTTTTAAAACACTGCTAGCCATACACGTGCTTGGCGGCTCGGTGGGCTTGCTAGTGGGCAGCATAGTATTGGGCAGGGCAAAAGGCAATAAGCAACACAAGTTGTTGGGCAAGGTTTTTGCGTACGCCATGTTGCTATCGTCTGCCGTGGCAATGGTGATGGCAGTGTGGCGCAGCAATTATTTATTGTTGGTGATAGGCGTGTTTACTATTTATTTGGTGCTATCGGGCTTGCGGTATTTGAGGGTAAAAAACATAAACCCAACGCAGGCTGTACCCTGGCAAGACAAGCTGCTCTTTGGTACAATGGGTGTATTTGCACTAGCTTTTATAGGCATTGGCGCAAGATTGCTGATTATGGGGAAAGGTTTTGGCTATGTAATGCTGGTGTTTGGTCTTATAAGCGTGGGCTTGCTACGGCAAGACCTACTGTATTATAAAGGCAAAGCCCAATACAAAAACCAATGGCTAGTGATGCACCTGACCAGAATGATAGCAGCCTACATAGCAGCATTCACGGCTTTTATGGTGGTAAACAACCGCTACCTACCACAGCTAGTGGCATGGCTATTGCCCACAGTGTTGCTGACACCGCTTATAATATTTTGGAGCAGGCAATATGGTATACGGATAAATAAAAAGCGGGGTACAAAAGAGCCTTCGTAAATTTGCCCACAGTACCACAACAATAACTACTTAAAACAAAAATAGAAACTCATGTACAACGCATACCTCATAGATGGCATACGCACACCCATAGGCAGCCTCAAAGGCTCGCTAGCCAGCATACGCACAGACGATATGGCGGCAATGGTGATAAAAGAACTAATGCTGCGCAACAGTAGCATAGACCCCAAACTAATAGGCGATGTGATAATAGGCTGCGCCAACCAAGCTGGCGAAGACAACCGAAACGTAGCGCGCATGGCGGCCTTGCTGGCAGGGCTACCCTACTCTGTACCTGGCGAAACCATCAACAGACTTTGTGCATCGGGCCTATCGGCAAGTATAGCAGCCGCCCGTGCGATACAGTGCGGCGATGCCGACATAATGATAGCAGGCGGTGTAGAAAACATGACCCGCGGGCCATTGGTGATGTCTAAGTCGGCAAGCGCTTTTGGTGGAGATGCTCAGCTCTTCGACTCTACTTTTGGCTGGCGCTTTGTGAACCCCAAGATGAAAGAAATGTATGGCGTGGATGCCATGGGCAATACTGCTGAAAACCTTGCAGTGCGCGACAACATAAGCCGCGAATACCAAGATTCTTTTGCGCTACACTCGCAACAAAAAGCAACTGCTGCCCAAGCCAATGGCCGCCTAGCCAAAGAACTAATGACGGTGGCGATACCACAGCGCAAAGGTGATGCCATCCTTTTTGACAAAGACGAATTTGTGAAATCCAATACCAGCATGGAAGGCTTGGCAAAGCTGCGCCCATCATTTGCCAAAGATGGCACAGTAACGGCAGGCAACGCATCGGGGCTCAATGATGGTGCCGCTGCACTACTAATAGCATCGGAAGGCGCTATTAAAACCCATAACCTAAAACCATTAGCACGAATAGTAAGCAGTGGTGTAGCAGGTGTAGAGCCGCGTATAATGGGTATTGGCCCTGTGATGGCCTCAGCAATAGCCTTGAAAAGAGCTGGACTGACCCTTGCCGACATAGATATTATAGAGCTCAATGAGGCATTTGCTGCGCAAAGCCTGGCCTGTATACGCGCGTGGGGCCTTGCCGACAATGACCCGCGCATAAACCCCAATGGTGGGGCTATAGCCCTTGGGCATCCGTTGGGCATGAGTGGTGCACGCATACTAAATGCAGCAGCCATAGAATTGCAAGAACGCAACAAGAAATACGCCCTTGTAACTATGTGCATAGGTGTGGGCCAAGGCTATGCCGCTGTTATAGAAAGAGCCTAAGAAATGGATATTTTAAAGAAAGTTGGGAATAGGAATTGATTTTTTAAGAATTATTATATCTTTAGGACTTCAATCGCAAATAACCTTTCCAACAATACAACTCAAAACAAATACTTAATTGCCTCTTTTATGAAAAGAAAATTATTACTTTTTGCCGCAGCCACTTCATTAATAGCTATCTCTTGCAAAAAGGAAGAACTGAATCCGAAACCAGAAGGCTTTGGCGAATTGAAGACACGTGTCATTTATGACTTTGCCGACGACGTAGCTTCTAAAACCTATACCGATATCAACAATGCAGCACTAAAATTGTACACAAGTGTAAAAACCTTCGAAATAGGTTCTTATGACGGGCAATACGAACCAAATATTACCAATGCACGTGCAGCTTGGCGCAATATGCACAATGCTTGGGAACTGTCTGAAGCTTTTCAGTATGGGCCAGTAGCAGGAGGCAAATACAATGAAAAGGTAGACACTTGGCCTATTGACATTGCAGGCATTGAGGGCTTACTTGCCGGTGGCAGTGGCTTAGAAGGCAAAGACATAGAAAACCTACCAAACATTCAGCGCGGAATGCATGAGCTTGAGTATGTATTGTTTGTTCGTAATGGCCAAAGAGATGCTAGCAGACTATCTGGCAGAGAATTGGTGTATGTGGTGAACCTAAGTAAGGACATTCAAAACAATTGCCAAGCCATACAAAACGGTTGGGCAGAGGGTGCCGGCAACTACTACAGCGAAATAGTATATACAAGCAAAGGCAGTAAAGCGTTTGCCACCAACAAAGACTTCTTTTTGCAAATGGTAGGCGGCATGTCTGCCGCTTGTAGCAACCTTTCTGGCCAAAGCTTAGGCATGGCTTATGTTGCATCTGACTCCAACTTGTTAGAATCTACCTACAGCAATAACTCCTACACGGATATGCGCAACAATTTTGCATCCATAATGAATGTATATACTGGTAGGTTCAAAGGTTCTGAAGGCTATGGCCTTAAAGACTTGGTAAAAGACAAAGCAAGCGACCTAGATGGTAAGTTACAAACCCGTATGACAGCAGTAGATTCTGCATTTGCAGCTATTAAAGCACCATTGGATAGCGCTGTAATATATAAAAGACCTGATGTAAAAAAAGCAATGGATGCGCTAGATTCTTTGAACGCTACCATCAACAACGACCTAGTGAAATTTGTAACAGATTATATCACCGATTAAATTCTGTTTCTTCAATAATGAAAAAGCCCAA